>JBFYYH010000056.1:0-2533 GCA_041310125.1 Syntrophaceae bacterium
AGAGGCCTCTCGAGGAGATGAATGCGGAACTGGAGGCCATCGCCCGGCGGAGGCGGATCGTCCTGCTCCTGCCGGCCCTGATCAGTGAGTTCGACACCCCGTCCATGCCGGTCATCCTGAAGGAACTCAAGAAGGTGAGCTTCCTGTACCGGATCGTGCTCTCCCTGGACCGCGCAAATGAGGCGGATTTCCGCCGCGTCCGGGGCCTGATGTCGGATCTTCCGGCGGAGGTCAGGATCGTCTGGCACGACGGTCCCCGGATGAAGGCCCTGTATGACGAACTCCGGGCCAGCGACTTCAACCTCGACACCCCCGGCAAGGGGCGTTCCGTCTGGATGACGATCGGATACATCCTGGCGGACGAGAGCGTCTATGCCATGGCCCTCCACGACACGGACATCCTGAATTACCGGCCGGACATGCTGGCCCGGCTCGTCTATCCCGTCGTTCACCCGGCCGTTGATTTCGAGTTCAGCAAAGGGTATTATGCCCGGGTGACCGACAAACTCTACGGCCGGGTGACACGGCTTTTCTACACCCCCCTCATCCGGGCGCTGAAGCGGATCCTCGAGTACAACGCGTTCCTTGAATACATGGGGAATTTCCGGTACCCCCTCTCCGGGGAGTTCGCCTTCATCACGAGCCTCGCCCGGGGCCTGCGGATCTCCCCCACCTGGGGCCTCGAGGTGTCCCTCCTCTCCGAGGTGTACCGGAGGGCGGCGATCAACCGGATCTGCCAGGTCGAGATCGCCGACACCTACGAGCACAAGCACCAGACCCTCAACCGGCGGAAACCGGACGAAGGCCTGATCCGGATGGCCACGGACATCGCGGAGGCCATGTTCCGGGTCCTCAGCCAGGACGGCATCGTCATGAGCCAGTCCTTTTTCCGGACCCTCTGCGCAGCCTACATCGAGGAATCGCGGGTGACCGTGGAAAAGTTCCATGCCCTTTCCCTGATCAACGGCCTCATTTACGACCGCCACAGCGAGATCGAGGCCTCCGAGGCCTTCGTGGGGTCCCTCCGCCGGGCGAAGGAGAAATACCTGGCCGACCCGGTCGGCATCCCCCTCATGAGCGCCTGGGTGCGGGTCGCGGCGGCGATCCCGGATTTCGCCAGCCGCATGACGGAGGCGGTGGAGGAAGACAACCGATAGGGGGAGGGTCAAACCAGAGGTTCTGCTTCAAACCCTGTTGAAGGGAGACGTTCCGTGGTCGTTGCGCTGCTGCTCTTCATCGCCGGAGCGATCGTTCTGGTCGGTTTCCTCGGCAACGTCGCCTTCGAAAATTCAAGGTTCCCGACGTCCTGATCCTGCTGGGTGTCGGCATCGTCCTGGGGCCCGTCTTCAAGCTGATCGACCACCGGCTGTTGACGTCCTTCGCCGAATCCTTCGGAATGTTCGCCCTCATCGTGGCCATGCGCTGCCTGAGCGTCGAGTTTATCGGACGGCGGACCGGGAGGGTACGGGTGGACCGGCAGGCCCTCTTCTTCATGCATCCCCGGGGCCTGGCCTCCGCCGTCCTGGCGTCCCTGCCCGTCGCCGCCGGAGTCCGGGGTTCCGAAGATTTTATCGTGTACACCGTCAGCGTCATCATCCTGACGAACGTCCTGATGACGGCCGGGGCCTTCCACCTGGAGAAAAGGGCGGCAGGAGGATCTCCCCCCCATGGGTAAGTTCAACACGGAAATCCGGCTGAGCCGGGAGATGACCCTCCTGGACGCCACCATGATCGGCGTCGGCGCCATGATCGGGGCGGGGATCTTCGTCCTCAGCGGCATCGCCGCCGGGGTGGCGGGGCCGGCTCTCCTGGTCGCCTTCGCCCTCAACGGGGCGATCGCCCTCCTGACGGCCATGTCCTACGCCGAGTTGGGTTCCTGCTACCACGACGCCGGCGGCGGGTACCTGTGGGTGAAGGAGGGGCTTCCCCAGTGGAACGGTTTCCTCTCGGGGTGGATGAGCTGGTTCGCCCACGCCGTCGCGTGCAGTCTCTACGCCCTGGGGTTCGGCGCCTATTTCAACCACGTCCTCCTGGAGATCGGGTTCACCCTCCCCCAGTGGGGATTTCTCTCCTCCCAGAAGGTGCTGGCCGTCCTGGCGGCCCTGGTCTTCGCCTACATCAATTTCCGGGGCGCCTCGGAGACGGGGAAGATCGGGAATTTCATCACGATCACGAAAATCGTCATCCTCGGCATTTTCGTCACCTTCGGGATCCACCTGATGCTCGGGCGGGGAAACTGGCAGGCCTCCTTCGAGCCCTTCATGCCGGAAGGATGGATCGGCGTCGTGAAGGCCATGGGTTTGACGTTCATCGCCTTCCAGGGGTTCGAGGTCATCTCCCAGAGCTCCGAGGAGATCCGCGACCCCAAGAAGAACATCCCCCGGGCGATCTTTCTGTCCCTGCTGATCGTCCTGCCCATCTACCTGCTGGTGGCCGTGGCAGCCTTGGGTTCCATGGACACGGGCGACGAAACCTCCTGGGCCTACCTGGCCCGGCTGAAGGAGACGGCCCTGGTCGACGTGGCCCGGAACTT
>JBFYYH010000057.1:0-4999 GCA_041310125.1 Syntrophaceae bacterium
CGTAACCCTCCTGCGTCCCGTCGGCGTCGATGGAGTTGAGGCAGATCTCCCCCGCCCCGAGGCGTTCCGCCTCCTGCGCCCAGCGGAGGGCATCGAGGCCGGTCGGGGTCCGCCCGCCGCGGATGACCACCTCGTATCCGGAAGGGATCTCCCGGTTTTCCTCCACTTTCTTGACGTCCATCCCGAGGACGATGCACTGGCTGCCGAAGGCCTTCGCCCCCTCCGCAATCAGGGAGGGGTTCTGAACCGCCTCGGTGTTCACGCTGACCTTCTCCGCCCCGGCGAGGATCACCTGCCGCATCTCCTCGACCGTCCGGATCCCCCCCCCGACGGAGAAGGGGATGAAGATCGTCTCCGCCACCCTCCGGACCACGTCGAGCATGATGCCGCGCTTTTCGGCAGAGGCCGTGATGTCGTAGAAGACGATTTCGTCCGCCCCCTGCTCGTAGTACTCGCGCGCCGCCTCGACCGGGTCGCCGATATCGACGTTCCCCTGGAACCGGATCCCCTTCGTCAGCTTGCCCGCCCGGACGTCGAGGCAGGGGATGATCCGCTTACTCAGCATCTTTCCCTCCCCAGCGGCAGAAGTTGGCAAGGAGCCGGAGCCCCGGTCTGCCGCTCTTCTCCGGGTGGAACTGGACGGCGACCAGATTCCCGCGCGCCACTGCGGCGCAGAAGCGGATTCCGTATTCGGTCCATCCGGCGGCCCAGGCCGGGTCATGAGGGTCGGGATAGTAGGAGTGGACGAAATAGAACTCCGCCGCCTCGGGGATGCCCGCAAAGACGGGGTGATTCGGCCGGAAGGCCACGCGGTTCCATCCCATGTGGGGGATCTTGAGCCTCCGCCCTTCGGCCCGGAGATCCGGCGGGAAGCGCCGGACCTCTCCGGGGACGATCCCCAGGCAGGGGGTTTCGTCCTCCTCGCTCCTCCCGAAGATCACCTGGGTCCCGAGGCAGATCCCGAGGATGGGTTTGCCGTCTTGCACCCATTTTTTCAGATGCCCTTCCAGAGCGCTTTCGCGGAGGTTCGCCATCGCGGTGCCCGCTGCGCCGACGCCGGGGAAGATGATATGGCTTGCCTCCTCCAGGACCTTCCAGTCTCCGGTGACGACGCAGGGTTCCTTCAGAAACGCCAGGGCCCGGGCAACGCTCGTGAGGTTCCCCGCCCGGTAATCCACGATGCCGATCATCTCCCTCCTTCCTCAGCCCGTGCGGCTGGGCCGACCCCGTTTCCCGGGAGTTCTACCGATCCCCCGTCCGCACCGACCTGCGTTTCTTCGTACAGCCCGTTCCGGGCGGCTCAAGTCAACCCGGCGCCGCTGCACCGCTCCCCAGCCATTCGAGGGCTCCCGTCCTCATCGGACCCGGGCTGTCGCCCCCTCAGAACATCCCCGGCCCGGGAACTTCATACCGCTTCCCCTGCCAGGAGTCCCGCCGCTCCAGCTCCCGGTCGATCGCGCCCAGGACCGCGAGCTTGTTTTTCGCCCAGTCCGGGCCGAGGAGGATATCCCGATAGCCGTCGGCCGTCAACCGCTGGATCACCATCTCCGGGGGGAGGACCTCCAGGATGTCGCAGACCGCCTCGACGTACGCCTCCCGTGCCATGAGTTCCAGTTCCCCCCTGCGGTACCGCTCGCCGAGGACCGTTCCTTCCAGGGCAAGCAGGGAGTGGATCTTGATCCCGTCGATGGGAAGGCGGGCGATCTCCCGCGCCGTCTCCAGGATCTCTTCATGGGACTCGCCGGGGAGACCGACGATGATGTGGACGCAGAGGAGGATCGGGCCGCCCCCGGCCCGCCGGACCGCCTCCCGGAACGCCTCCGCGTCGTGGCCCCGGTTGATCGCCCGGAGCGTCCGGTCGTGAAAGGACTGGAGGCCGAATTCCAGCCAGACGTGATGCCGTTCCGCATAGGAGCGGATCAGGGCGAGCGCTCCGTCGGAAAGGCAGTCGGGCCGTGTCCCGATGGAGAGGCCGATCACATCCTCCTCCGCGAGCGCCTCGTCGTAGAGCGCCCGGAGCTTTTCCGCCGGGGCGTAGGTGTTCGTGAAGGTCTGGAAGTAGGCGATGAACTTCCCCGCGCCGGAATTCTTCCGGTAGAAAGCCTTTCCCCGGCGAATCTGCTCTGCGATGGAGGGCAGTTCCCCCGCCAGGCGGAGGGCCGAGCCGCGGCCGTCGCAGTAGATGCACCCCCCGGTTGCGATGCTGCCATCCCGGTTCGGACAGGTGAATCCGGCATCGATCGGGAGCTTGTGGACCCGGCAGCCGAAGCGGTTGATCCAGTAGCTCTTCAGATCGTAATAGCGCTTCGCATTGTTCCAGAAGGCGGGTTTCTCCACAAAGGCCTCTTTTCGGTTGAGTTTTGACGGCCGATCATATTAAATCACCCGAGGAAGTGCAAGAACCGAAAACAGGTGCGCATTTTCCGTTGAATTGCGTTTTTTCAACGGCGCCCCGGGCGGCAAGACCTGATTTCACAGGAGCTCGGGATCTCCTTTGACCCCCTTGCGAAACCCGGCCTCTCGCCCCGGTCGAAAACCATCTCGGAAGTACGAGGGGAGTTGCCCTTTGGGGTGGGAAACCTCATGTTGACAAGGGAATACGACATCATCGTCGTCGGGGGCGGGCACGCGGGCTGCGAGGCGGCACTCGCCGCGGCGAGGATGGGCTGCGAGACGCTCCTGTTCAACATCAGCCTCGACACGATCGCGCTGATGTCCTGCAACCCCGCGATCGGCGGCCTCGCCAAGAGCCAGCTCGTCCGGGAGCTCGACGCCCTGGGCGGCGAGATGGGACGGATCGCCGACCGCTCCGCCGTCCACTTCCGGCTGCTGAACGCCTCGAAGGGCCCCGCCGTGCGCGCCACCCGCTTCCAGTGCGACAAGCAGCTCTACCGCCTCGCGATGAAGGCGGTCGTTGAGAAGGAGAAGCGCCTCCATCTTTTACAGGGGCTCGTCGAAGGGCTTGTCGTCGAGGAGGGTCGGATCCGCGGTGTCGTCGACCAGACCGGCGTCTTCCACGGGGGGCGGGCGGTCGTGATCACCACGGGCACCTTCCTGGGCGGCCTGATCCACATCGGAGACGTCCACTATCCCGCGGGACGGGCGGGGGAGACCGCCTCGCTGGAGCTTTCCGCCTCGCTCAAGGCGCTCGGTTTCGAGATGGGGCGGATGAAGACGGGGACGCCGCCCCGGCTCCGCGCCTCCACGATCGACTTCTCCCGGCTTGTCCGCCAGGACAGTGATCCGGATCCGGAACCCTTCTCCTTCGCCACCAAAGGGCTTCGCGGGGAACGGCTCCCCTCCTTCTTCACGGCCACCACGGAGGAGACCCATCGCATCCTGCGGGAAAATATCCGCTTCTCCCCGCTCTACGCCGGGGCGATCCGGGGGATCGGCGCCCGCTACTGCCCCTCCCTCGAGGACAAGGTGATGCGCTTCGCCGACCGCCAGAGCCACCCGGTCGTTCTCGAACAGGAAGGGCTGGAGACGGAGGAGATCTACGCGAAGGGGCTTGGGAACTGCCTCCCGCCGGAGCTCCAGGAGCGGATCGTCCGCAGCGTTCCGGGGCTGGAGCAGGCGGAGATCATGCGCCTGGCCTATGCGATCGAGTACGACTTCGTCCAGCCGACCGAGCTGCGCGCCACCCTCGAGACGAAGCGCGTGGCCGGGCTCTACCTCGCCGGCCAGATCAACGGCACCTCCGGTTACGAGGAGGCCGCGGCGCAGGGGCTCTGGGCGGGGGTCAACGCCGCCCTGGCCATCCAGGGAAGACCCCCTTTCCTCCTCGACCGTTCGGAGGCGTACATGGGGGTGATGGTGGACGACCTCGTGACGCGGGGCGTCGATGAGCCCTACCGGATGTTCACCTCCCGCGCCGAGTACCGGCTGATCCTCCGCGAGGACAACGCGACGCTCCGCCTGACGGGGAAGGGCCATGAACTCGGGCTGATCGGTGTCGAAGAGCACGAACGCCTCCAGGAAAGGGCTCAGCGGATCGGGGAGGGCATCCGCCGCCTCACGTCCACCCGGATCTTCCCGACGGAGGAGACGAACCACACCCTTGCGGAGATGAATTCGTCGCCTCTCCGCAACCCGGCTACCCTGTTCCAGCTCCTGAAGCGCGACAGGATCGGCTACGACCACCTCTCCCGCTTCGAGGGATGGGAAGCGCTCGACGATCCCACGGTCAAAAAGCAGATCGAGATCGAGGCGAAGTACGAGGGGTACATCCAGCGGCAGCGGGAATCGGTCCGGAAGATGAAGGAGATCGAAGCGGTGCGGCTCCCGGAAGGGTTCGATTACTCGCTGGTTCCGGGACTCTCGAACGAGCTCAAGGCAAAGCTCCTGCGGGTGGCGCCGGCCACGGTCGGCCAGGCGGAGCGGATCCCGGGGATGACGCAGGCCGCCCTCACCGCGATCCTCGTCATGATCCGAAAACGGGAGCTGGAGGCCGCCCGAAGAGCCTAAATGGAGTTAACACCTACTCCGCACGGATAGAATGTAATCAACTCTGAGAATTACTGGTTATAGTCTACGATAGTGACGCCAGATCTATTGTCTATCGCTGTCGAAAGCGGAATACCGTCACAAAAAGCATCAGGATCATTTCCTGTGTGATTCACCCTTTAGCCAGAAACACCTTGAACACTGTTTCAGAGCATACAGGAGACGACAATCCTTGAGAAGGATGGTAGATTCTTTTTCATCGTCCTTTTCCGGAATCATTCTTAATTATTTATCTGACAGAGCAACCTTCATTTGTCAAGTATTTTTGATGATCACCTCTGTTTACAACCGGCGGCGTTTGATCGCCTTTTCGATTTCCACCGCCACGAAGATCAACGACGACCAGGCGATACAGAAGAGCAACTCACCTAGCCCATCTTCCGCAGTTATGAGAAGTGCGAAGATGTAATATCAATTAGTTACAGTCAAAATCAGGCCATTTTGGTCACTACATTTTCGATGATTTTCGGTTTGTTGGGGAGAAGAATCTTCA
>JBFYYH010000058.1:0-2718 GCA_041310125.1 Syntrophaceae bacterium
GCCGCGCGGCGCCGCGGGGATCCCCACCAGTTCAAACCGTCCGAGCGTCCGGTTGTCGCCCGCCATGGAGCGCTCCCCCTGGAGAACGTGGATGCTCACCGCCGGCTGGTTGTCCGCCGCCGTCGAGAAGACCTGGCTCTTCTTGGTCGGGATCGTCGTGTTCTTCTCGATGAGCCGCGTCATGACGCCGCCCAGGGTCTCGATCCCGAGGGAAAGGGGCGTCACGTCCAGCAGGAGGACATCCTTCACGTCGCCGGTCAAGACGCCTCCCTGGATGGCCGCGCCGATCGCGACCACCTCGTCCGGATTGACCCCCTTGTGGGGTTCTTTCCCGAATAGTTCCTTGACCTTCTGCTGGACGCGGGGCATTCTCGTCATCCCGCCGACGAGGATCACCTCGTCGATCTCGGAGGGCTTCAGCTTCGCGTCCTGGAGGGCCGTCATGCAGGGGCCCACCATCTTTTCGATCAGGTCCTCGACGAGCGCCTCCAGCTTCGCCCGGGTCAGCTTGATGTTCATGTGCTTCGGCCCCGAGGCGTCGGCCGTGATGAAGGGCAGGTTGACGTCCGTCTCCATCGAACTGGAGAGCTCCATCTTCGCCTTCTCCGCCGCCTCCTTGATCCGCTGCAGGGCCATCTTGTCCTTGCGGATGTCGATCCCCTGATCCTTCATGAATTCGTTGGCCAGGTAGTCGATCAGCCGCTGGTCGAAATCCTCGCCGCCCAGGTGGGTATCTCCGTTCGTGGACTTGACTTCAAAAACCCCGTCCCCCAGCTCGAGGATCGATATGTCGAAGGTCCCGCCGCCGAGGTCGAAGACGGCGATCTTCTCGTCCTTCTTCTTGTCCAGGCCGTAGGCCAGGGCCGCCGCCGTCGGCTCGTTGATGATCCGCAGGACGTTGAGCCCCGCGATCTTCCCCGCGTCCTTGGTCGCCTGCCGCTGGGAGTCGTTGAAGTAGGCCGGAACCGTAATCACCGCATCGGTAATTTTCTCGCCCAGGTAATCGTCGGCGGTCTGCTTCATCTTCGTCAGGATCATCGAGGAGATCTCCGCCGGGCTGTAGTTCCGCCCCCGGATCGTCACCTGGGCGTCGCCGTTGGTGGCCTCGCTGATCTTGAACGGGCTGATCGTCCGGTCGTACTGCACCTCTTTCGAACTGTATTTTCTCCCGATGAGCCGCTTGATCGCATAGACGGTGTTCTCCGAGTTGGTGACGGCCTGCCTTTTCGCCACCTGCCCCACCAGCCTCTCCCCGCTCTCCGTAAACGCCACCATCGAGGGGGTCGTCCGGTTCCCCTCCTGGTTCGCGATCACGACAGGATCGCCGCCTTCCATCACCGCGACGCACGAGTTGGTCGTTCCCAGATCGATTCCGATGATTTTTGCCATGATGCCCTTTCCTCCTTCACTTGGATCCTATTCGCAGTCCTGCCCCCGTTCGCCTTCCTGACCGGTCCGTTTGCAGACCGAGACCTTTGCCGGCCTGAGAAGCCTGCCGTTGAGCAGATATCCCTTTTCAAATTCTCCGACGACCTGACTGTCCGCATGCCGGTCGCTCGCAACCTGGAGCATTGCCTCATGGACGTTGGGGTCGAATCCCTTGCCTACCGCATCGATCGGCGCCACCCCGTGCTTCAGAAGGCAGCTCATGAGCTGTTCCTTCAGCATCTCGAGCCCCTTTTTGAAGGCCGCGAAGTCGTCCGAATTGCAGGCGTGCTCCCTCGCCCGGTCCATGCTGTCCACGAGCGGCAGGATGTCCCTGAGCAGATTTTCGTTTCCGTACTGGATCGCGTCGGCCTTTTCCCGGGCGGATCGCTTCCGGAAATTCTCCAGTTCGGCGACGGCGCGCACGTATTTGTCATAGTTTTCCGCGGCCCGCTTCTCCGCTTCCTGAAGTCTGGCCATCAGCCCCCCTTCCGTTTCCGGAGGCCCCTGAACCTGATCTTCCGGCACGACCGTTTCCCTTGTCCCTTCGCCGTTCCCTTCCCGGAGGTCCTTTGCCGCTTCCGTCGTCTCTTTTCTCACCTTCCTGACCATCCCCTTGCCTTTATTTCACGGTCCGGCAAACACTCTGCAGAACCCGTTGCTTTCCTCCATGTTTCACTTCATTTCCGGTCGCTGAAAGAGCCGGAAATCGACCATCTCGCAGATCACGTGCCCTACCGTGATGTGCACCTCCTGAATGCGGGGGGTGCTGGTGGAGGAGACGTTCAGCGCATGGTCCGCGATCCGGGCGATCTCGCCGCCGTCGCGTCCGGTCAGAGCGACCGTAACCATGCCGATCTTGCGGGCCGCCTCCAGCCCCTTGACCACGTTGGCGGAGGCGCCGCTGGTGCTCATCCCCCAGGCGACATCCCCCCTCTGGCCGATGGCCCGGATCTGCTTGCTGAAGATGTCCGTGAAATCGTAATCATTGGCGATGCTGGTGATCACCGACGCATCGGTCGTCAGCGCAATCGCGGGAAGAGGCGGCCTTTCGATCACGAACCGGTTCACGAATTCCGCCGCCAGATGCTGGGCATCCGCCGCGGATCCGCCGTTGCCGAAGAGGAGAATCTTGTTCCCCCCCTTCAGGGCCGCCGTCACCGCATCGACCACGGCCACGATCCGGCCGAGGTTCTCGTTGACGAACACCTCCTTGAGGTGGCTCGATTCCCGGAATATCTTGATGATGTAATCTTCCATCCGGTCCTTCCCCGTCCCCAGATTCTTCAAAAG
>JBFYYH010000059.1:0-4503 GCA_041310125.1 Syntrophaceae bacterium
CCCCTGAATTTCATCTCCTCAGTCCTTTCCAAAGTCCAGTGCCTGTCAAAGGGCCATCGACTCGCTGACCACTTATAACTGTTCCGGGCCGGCGAGGCGGCCGACGACGGCGGAAGCCGCGGCCACGGCCGGTCCGGCAAGGTAGACCTCGCTGCCGGGGTGCCCCATCCGCCCGACGAAGTTCCGGTTCGTCGTCGCGACCGACCTCTCCCCCTTGGCGAGGATCCCCATGTAGCCGCCCAGGCAGGGGCCGCAGGTCGGAAGGCTGATCACCGCGCCCGCGTCGAGGAAGATGTCGAAGAGCCCCTCCTTCATCGCCTGGCGATAGACCGAAGGCGTCGCCGGGATCACGATCAGGCGGATGCCGGGCGCCGTGTGCCGGCCTTTCAGCACCCTGGCCGCCTCGCGCAGATCCTCGATCCGGCCGTTCGTGCAGGAGCCGATGATCGACTGGTCGATCCGGACGTCGCCGACCTCGCTGATCCCCTTCGCGTTCGAGGGGAGGTGGGGGAAGGAGACCTGCGGTTCGATCTTCTCCGCGTCGATCTCGATGACGGAGTGGTAGGCCGCACCGGGATCGGAGGCGTAGAATTCGTATTTCCGCTCCGCCCGGCCGCGGCAGTAGGCCTCGGTGACCGCGTCGGGGATGAAGATCCCGCTTTTCCCGCCCGCCTCGACCGCCATGTTCGCCATCGTGAGGCGGTCGGCCATGCCGAGCTGCGCAACGGTTTCCCCGGTGAACTCCATCGCCCGGTAGAGGGCGCCGTCCACGCCGATCCGGCCGATCGTGTAGAGGATCAGGTCCTTCCCGCCCACCCAGGGTTTAAGCCGGCCCCGGTAGACGAACTTCATCGTCTCGGGGACCTTGAACCAGAGCTCGCCCGTCAGCATCGCGGCGGCGAGGTCCGTGCTCCCGACGCCGGTGGCAAAGGCGCCCAGGGCGCCGTAGGTGCAGGTGTGGCTGTCCGCGCCGACGACCAGATCCCCGGGGCCCACGATCCCCTTCTCCGGGAGGAGGGCGTGTTCGACGCCCGCCTCGCCGACTTCGTAGTAGTGGGTGATCCTGTGCTCGTGGGCAAAGTCCCGCATGATCTTGCACTGCTCGGCCGATTCGATGTCCTTGTTCGGGGCAAAATGGTCGGGGACGAGGACGATCTTTTCCGGATCGAACACCTTGGTTCCGCCCGCCTTCCGGAAGACGTCGATCGCGATCGGGGCCGTGATGTCGTTGCCGAGGGCGATATCCACCCTCGCGTTGATCAGCATGCCTGGGCTCACCTCGGCGAGACCGGCATGCCGGGCGAGGATCTTTTCCGTGATGGTCATGGCCATGTTCTTCTTCTCCTTCGTGGTTTCAAAACGCCGCGGTACCGCGCGAGGTTTTCCTTTTAGCCGATCGGCTCCGTTTATGCAACCTTGACCTTCTTGACGTCCTTGCTGAGCCACTCGAGGCGGTTGAGGGCATTGATGTAGGCCTTGGCCGAGGCGACCAGGATGTCGGGATGGGCGCCGCGCCCCACCGCGGAGCGGCCGTTGAACTTGAGCTGCACGGTCGCCTCCCCCTGGGCGTCGGTCCCCCCCGTGACGGCGTTTACGGCGTAGCGGAGCAGGGGGTAGTTCGTCTTCGTGATCTTGCGGATCGCCGCAAAGGTGGCGTCCACCGGCCCCACGCCGAAGCCGGCCTCCTGGACCATCTGCCCGTCCACCTCCATCTGCATCGTGGCCGTGGGCACGGCGGCGTTGCCGCTGACGACGTTGAGGTAGAGGAAGCGGTACTTCTCCTCGCCCCGGGAGCTCTCCTCGTAGACGATCGCATCGAGGTCCTCGTCGTAGATCTCCTTCTTCATGTCGGCCAGCTCCTTGAAGTGGACGAAGATCCGGTTGATCTGCTCCTCATCAAGGCTGTAGCCCATCTCCCGGAGGCGCTTGCCGATCGCGTTCCGGCCCGAGTGCTTGCCGAGAACAATGTGGGTTTCGGAGATCCCGACCGACTGGGGGGTCATGATCTCGTAGGTGGTCTTCTCCTTGATCAGGCCGTCCTGGTGGATCCCCGATTCGTGGGCGAAGGCGTTGGCCCCGACGATCGCCTTGTTCGGCTGGACCTGGATGCCGGTGATCTGCGTGAGGAGGCGCGAGGTCTGGTGGATGGTTTCGGAGCGGACGCCGGTCCAGAGGCCGAAGAGATCCCTGCGGGTCCGGATCGCCATGACCACCTCCTCCATCGCGCTGTTCCCCGCCCTCTCGCCGATCCCGTTGATCGTGCACTCCACCTGCCGGGCGCCGCTCTTCAGGGCGGCCAGGGCGTTGGCCGTGGCGAGGCCGAGGTCGTTGTGGCAGTGGACGGAGATCACCGCCCGGCCGATGTTCTTCACACGCCGGAAGAGGGTCGCAATCAGGTCTCCGAACTCCTCCGGGATCGCGTAGCCGACCGTATCCGGGATGTTGACCGTCGTCGCCCCCTCGTCGATCACCGCCTCGACCATCTCGCAGAGGTAGTCCCGGTCGGTCCGGGTCGCATCCATCGGGGAGAACTCGACGTTTCCGGTGTAGCGGCGGGCGTGCGCGACGGCGGCCCGCGCCTCGCCGAGGACCTGTTCGCGCGTCTTGCGGAGCTGGTATTTCAGGTGGATGTCGGAGGAGGAGATGAAGGTGTGGATCCGCGGATCGGCCGCGCAGGAAATGGCCTCCCAGGCACGGTCGATGTCGGAGAGGTTCGCGCGGGCGAGCCCTGCGATCTGGCATCCCCTGACCTCCTGGGCGATCTGGCGGACGGAGGCGAAATCCCCCTCCGAGGCGACGGGGAATCCGGCCTCGATGATGTCGACCCCCATTTTTTCGAGCTGGCGGGCGATCCGGAGCTTCTCGTCCGGATTCATGCTCGCCCCCGGCGACTGCTCCCCGTCGCGCAGGGTTGTGTCGAAAATGAATACCCTCTTTTCTGCGTCCTCCATGGCGGTCTCCTTTCCTGCCAAAAAAAAGGCCGTGGGCTTTCGCCGCCCACGGCCTTTAGGTTTCGTCTGCTGATCGGTGCTACGGAAGTCCTAAAAACGACGGGCGGCGGTCCCTTTGCGGAAGGCAAAGAAGGGCGAGTCCCAAAAGGAGGGCCAGCAGCAGGATCGCTCTCATCGCTCTTTGACTTTCGTTCATCGCCTCGGTGACCCTTCCCCCCGTTTCGCCGCCGGATCCGTCTCCGACGGGCGCCGCCCGGAAACTTTTCTCTACCCGGCGGAGTGTGGCAATTAAACCAAATCGCGGGGCCTGTCAAGCAATTTCTGCAGGACAGCATTTTCTGTAGGACATTTTCTGCGGTGGGGGCGGGGCGCGGAAATGGGCGGAAGGGGTCGGGAGGAGAGGTAGCGGAAGTGAGGGGGTGCGTCGTGGATGCGGACGGAAAAGGGGGGATCGGCCGTGAAGGAAAGGAGGGGTAGGAACCTTCGGGACGATCCCCCCGTTGTTTTCAGGGGTTGGTGTCTTGGGTTAACGTCTTCCGCGGGGGCCCGGGCCGTCTCCGAAACAGGGGGCGTTGCCGCCCATCATCCCGGGGCCCTTCCCCTTAGCCGGACCGAAGCCTCTTCGGGACGAGAAGGATTTCATCTTCTCCTTCTGCTCCGGCGTGAGGACCTTCAGCGACTCCAGGCGGAAAGCGGTCATCTTGTCCTGCATTTCGTCCCTCATGCCGCGCATCTCCTTCTGGGCCGCCGCGATCTTTCCCTGATCCGGATTCGGCTCCAGCCAGAGCTTCCGGACCTCGTCGCGCTTGGTGAACATCTTCTCGCGGAGAGGCTCGATCTCCTTGAAACGCGAATCCCTCATCTGCGCGAGTTTGGCCTTCTGGTCCGCCGTCAGCTCCACCCCGGCGAAACCGCCGAATTCCCCGCGCGAGCAGGGGCCGTAGCCGGGGCCTCTCCCCGGCCCCTTGGCCAGGGCCGCCGTCGCGACGACCGCCACGACCGCCAGCGCCAGGATCGTTAGAATGACTTTCTTCATGGTTTGTTCTCCTTCTCTATGTTGGTTTAGGTTTTAGATTCCCTTTGGCCTTCTCTAACAGCAACCGCCGTGCCAGGCAGAGAATCTGCGTGCAGTTTATTGAAATTACAAATGAATGCATTTTTCTGTCCTGGGAGACGCCGCGGAAAGGGGCCTGTTGCAGAAAAAGATGGATCATAAGTATCCACCTGTGGTATCCAGTTGATCAATAAGTATCCAGAAAAATGGAGCGAGTGCCGAACGCGATCCCGGAGATTCCGCCGGGGTCGAGACGGCGCCGATCGCGGAAAGGGACGTCCGCCGCCCCAGCACGGAAGGGGGGCAAGGCCATTACGGATCGGCCACGGCGGCGGCCGAAACAAGCCTTGAGAGAAAGCGGAAGTGGCGGGCTCAACACCCCGGAAGACGACCATGAAGAAACCGAAAGGCGGGGGAAGACGGAAGTTCTGGGCGGTGATTCCGCCCTGGCTGATCATCGGGGCGGTGGTCGTTTTGGCGCCGCTCTTCGTCTTCATG
>JBFYYH010000060.1:0-3226 GCA_041310125.1 Syntrophaceae bacterium
CATCGTCAGCATCGCCGACAAGACCGATTCGATCGCGGGATTCTTCGGGGTCGATCTGATCCCGACGGGAACCGCCGATCCCTATGCCCTGCGCCGTCAGGCGCTGGGGATCATCCACATCGTCCTTCAGAAGCGCTATGTTCTTCCCCTCGACGAGCTGATCGCCGAGAGCCTCTCCATTCTCGGGCCGCTGCTGAAGCGGCCGGCGGCCGAGGTGAAGGCCGATCTCCTCGAATTCTTCCGCGCCCGGTTCGAAAACCAGCTCCTCACCCAGGGACATCCCTACGATATCGTTGCCGCGGTGCTGGCGACCGGGATCCGGGACCTCGTGCGTGCGCAGGAAAAGATCCGGGCGATGGAACACTTCCGCTCCCAGCCGGATTTCCAGCCGCTGGCCATCGCCTTCAAACGGGTCGACCACATCGTCCGCGATTTCCGGGACGGGAGGGTCGATCCGTCCCTTTTCGCAGGCCCGGAGGAGAGGGCCCTCCACGACACCTTTCTGCGGATCCGGAAGACCGTTCTCGAGCAGATCGGCGGCGGCGACTACCCGGCCGCCCTCGCCGAGATGGCCAGGCTCCGGAAGCCGGTGGACGCGTTCTTCGAGAGCGTTCTGGTCATGGACGAGGACGAACGGGTCCGTTTCAACCGGCTCTCCCTCCTGGAGGAAATTTCCGAGCTCTTCCACGGGGTGGCCGATTTTTCCCGGATCGTGACCGAGGGCTGAGGCAGAAAACTGGTTCTTGAATTTTTCCCGGTTCTGTTTTATTTTCCCTTGAAGCGGAGCCTCTTCCCCTCCTCTGGGGCGATTTGGCGAAGGGCACGAACGGAGAAAAGCCATGACGGAAGAGAGCATCAACAGGGATGTCGCCGGCCTCGAAGAGCTGCTTAAACAGCGCAAGTCCCTGCTGGACATTACGAACCGGATCCACGCCGCCCAGAACATCAAGCAGATCCTCGTCGATCTGAAAGACGGGATCCTGACCCTCTTCAATGCCCAATCCCTGACGATCTACATCCCGGACCGGGTGCGAAACGAAATCTACTCCATGTTTCTCACCGGCACACAGATCAAGGAGATCCGTGTGCCGATGAACAAGAAGAGCATCGCCGGTTACGTGGCCTCGACCGGGCAGCTCGCCAATGTCGCCGATGCCTACGACCGCGAGGAACTCTCGAAGATCGATCCGGAGCTGACGCACGACGCGAGCTGGGACAAGAAAACCGGCTTCAAGACGAAGCAGATTCTCGCAGCCCCGATCTTCCACAACAAGACGCTGATGGGGGTCGTCCAGATCATCAACCAGAAGTCGGGAAACGGCAGATTCTCTGAGGACGAGACGGGATTCCTGCTGGAGATCGCGGACATCCTCGGGATCGCCCTCACCAACCAGGAGCGGTACGCCCGGAGGCGGAAGACCCGCTTCGACTACCTGATCAGCCACGGTCTGCTCAAGGAGGAGGAGCTGGACAGCGCCTGGGAGGAGGCCCGCGAGGCCAAGGAGACGGTCGAGAACTACCTGATCCGGAAGCACAAGATCTCCCGGGAGGATATCGGCCACTCCTTCGAAGCCTTCTTCCGCTGCCCCTTCATCCCCTTCTCGGACCGTTACCCCATCCCCGGCGACCTGCTGAAGAACCTGAAACGGGAGTACCTCCGCCGGGAGCTCTGGGTGCCGCTGGAGAAGAAGGAGGGGGTCATCCAGATCATCGTGGACGACCCCAACAACATCCTGAAGCGGGACATGATCGAAAATCTCGTCAAGACGAAGGCCATCCGCTACAATGTCTCTTTCCCCGATGACATCATCAAGTTCATCAACCTCTTCTTCCACTCTACCGAGGACGAGTCCACCCTCACGGAGATCCTCGGAAAACTGGGGCCGGCGGAGGAGGAATCCCAGGACGAGGACGAGGAAGACGTCGTCACCGAATCCGACAGCGTGATCATGCAGCTCGTCAACAAGATCATCCTTGACGCGAACAACCGGCGCGCCTCGGACATCCACGTCGAACCCAACGTCGGAAAGAAAAACGTCGAGGTCCGCTATCGCGTCGACGGCGACTGCGCCCTCTACCAGACCCTCCCCTACAGCTACCGCGCGGCGGTCGTCTCCCGGATCAAGATCATGTCGAACCTCGATATCACCGTCCGGCGACTCCCCCAGGACGGCAAGATCAAGTTCAAGAAATCCGGCGGAGAAGAGATGGAGCTCCGCGTGGCCACGATCCCCACGGCGGGGGGCGTGGAGGATGTGGTGATGCGGATCCTGGCCAAGGCCGGAGACACCCTGCCCCTGACCTCCATGGGCATGCTGGAGAGGAATTTCCGGGAGCTGAGGAACATCCTGGACAAGCCCTACGGGATGATCCTCGTCGTCGGTCCCACCGGGTCCGGAAAGACAACCACTCTCCATGCCGCCCTCCACGAGATCAACACGCCCGACCGGAAGATCTGGACCGCCGAGGATCCGGTGGAGATCACCCAGTACGGCCTGCGCCAGGTCCAGGTCCAGTCGAAGATCGGCTTCGACTTCGCGGCGGCCATGCGCTCCTTCCTCCGCGCCGACCCGGACGTGATCATGGTGGGCGAAATGCGCGATTTCGAGACGGCCAAGACCGGCGTCGAGGCATCGCTTACGGGACACCTCGTCTTCAGCACGCTCCACACCAACAGCGCCCCGGAAACGATCGTCCGTCTGCTCGACATGGGGATCGACCCGCTCAACTTCGCCGACGCCCTCCTGGGGATCCTCGCGCAGCGCCTTGTCCGCACCCTCTGCAAGAAATGCAAGGAGGCCTACCACCCCGACCGCAGCGAATACGATGAGATCGTGCAGAGTTACGGCGAGGAGTCATTTCTGAAGCTGAACATCCCCTACGACGACAAGTTCATGCTCTACCAGCCGAAGGGATGCGATGTCTGCGACAAGACGGGATACAAGGGCAGGATGGGAATCCACGAGCTGCTCATCGCATCGGACGCGATCAAGCGGATGATCCAGAAGCACGAAACGGTCGAGGCGATGCGCGAAATTGCGATGGGCGAGGGGATGACGACCCTCCTGCAGGACGGGATTCAAAAGTCGATCCAGGGGGTCACCGACTTCAAGCAGGTCAGGCGGGTCTGCATCAAGTAGAGACCCAATGGTTGATTGCTGCGGCGTTTGCAGTTCAGCATTGACCGGTGAACGATCAGCCCTGCTCCAGCCTCTCTTTCCAGTCG
>JBFYYH010000061.1:0-3318 GCA_041310125.1 Syntrophaceae bacterium
CGGAGCTTCGGCGGGCGCATCCCGGTAGATCGAGGTCCGCACCGGGGCTTCCTTGGGGGCCGGCTCGACGACCGGTTCCGGGGGAACGGCTGCCGGAGGCGGCTCTTCCGGAGCAGCAGGCTCCGCCGGCGCTTCCTCGGCCTCTTCCGCTTTGAGCTGTTCCACCGGCGTCCGGACCGCCCTGCGCCGGATTACGGTGGATTTAATCCTTTTTTCGACCACCTCGCGGGGTTCGGGAGAAAGCAGTTCCGACTGGATCCTCTCCAGATCGCTTTCTTCGAGCGTGCTCGAGTGCGACTTCACCGCAATCCCGATCTTTTCCAGGCGGGAGATCAGCTCCTTGTTTTCCAGCCCCAGTTCCTTGGCCAGCTCATATACTCTTTTCTTCGTCATGCCCGACAATCTCCCCTTCCGAAATTCACATTGGAGGATATCCTACACGGGAACCGCTTTTTCTCCTCCAGCCTCCTGGTCGATGATCCTGCCCGCCTCGGCGACCCAGAGCGAAGCGGTCTTTTCGCCAACGCCGGGGATGGCCGCCAGTTGTTCGGTGTCGGCCGCGGCCAGCATGGCCAGGCTCTTGAGCCCCGCCTTCAGGAGACGCTCCGCGGTGGCCTCGCCGATCCCGGGAACCTTCATCAGGGACTGGTAGCCTTCGTCCGCTTTGGATGCCGCAGTGGTTTCACTCTTCACGTCGATCTTCCAGCCGGTGAGCTTCACGGCCAGCCGGACGTTCTGTCCGTTCTTTCCGATCGCCAGGGAAAGCTGGTCATCGGGCACGATGACCTCCATCGCCCGGTTCTCATCGTCGACGAAGACCCGGTTCACCTTCGCCGGAGAAAGGGCGCTGCAGACATACTTGGCCTGGTCTTCGGAATAGGGAACGATGTCGATCTTCTCGCCCCGCAGTTCCTGCACGACGCTCTGCACGCGGGATCCCCTCATGCCGACGCAGGCGCCCACCGGATCGATGTCCTTGTCCCGGCTCCGGACGGAGATCTTGGACCTTTTCCCCGGTTCCCGGGAGACGTTGACGATCTCGATGAGCCCCTCGGAAATTTCCGGCACCTCCACGTCGAAGAGGGCCTTCAGAAAGCCGGGATGGGTCCGGGAAAGGATGATCTGTGGCCCCTTCGTGATCTTCTTGATGTCACAGATGAAGGCCCGAATCCTCTCCCCCCGTTTGTAGGTTTCCCGAAAGATCTGTTCCGAAATGGGGATGATCCCCTCGGCCCGGCCCAGGTTGACGATGATGTTCCCGCCTTCGAACCGCTGCACGAATCCGTTGGACAGCTCCCCCTTCCGGTCGTGGTACTCATCGTAGATGTTGTCCCTCTCCGCATCCTTCACCCGCTGGATAATGATCTGCTTCGCGGTCTGGACGGCGATCCGGCCGAAGGTGCTGGTTTCGATCTTGATGCCGAGGCTGTCCCCGGGCTCCGCCTCCTCGTCCAGGGTGCGCCTCGCCTCCGCGACGGAGACATGCATATCGGGATCCAGAACCTTTTCCATCACGGTCTTGAATTGGAAGACCTCGATCTCGCCGGCCTCGTCGTTGTAGTGGGCCTCCAGTTCGACATCGGGTCCCAGCTTTTTGCGGGCCGCCGTCAACATGGCGTCTTCCAGGGCCTTGACGATCACCTCCCTGTCGATCCCGCGATCCTTGCCCATCTGTTCGATCAGCCGTTTGAGTTCCGGAAACATTCCTAAAAACCTCCGTTATGATTGCCTTGGACGCCCCGCGTCACCATTCATGCTCCAGGTTCGCCTTCGTCACCGCCTCCCGGGGAATCCGGAAGATCTTTCCCGCATCCCGGACCAGAAGGACCTTTCGTCCGTCTTCATTCTCGTAATCGACCAGTTCGCCGCGCAATTGCCTCCGCCCCTCGATCTTCTCCGAAAGGCGCAGATGCACCCTGGAACCCCGGTACTTGAGGAAATCCTCGTCCCGGAAAAGCGGCCGGTCCAGGCCCGGCGAGGAGACCTCCAGGGTGTAGGGACCGGGCGGAAGGTCGTGCACGTCCAGCAGGTCCCCCAGCTGGTGGCTCACCTCGGCGCAGTCGTCGAGGGTCACCCCCCCCTCGCGGTCAATGAAGATCCGCACCAACCAGCGCGACTTCATGTTCAGGCACTCCACCAGGACCAGCTCCATCCCCAATGAAGCGAGGAGCGGTTCGGCGAGTTGCCGGATCTGTTCTTCATGCGTCTGCATCTGCGGGCCTTCTTCCCGAAAAAAAAAGTGGGCTCAAGCCCACTCATCCAAATCCACCGATGATTTGCGCGGTTTCTAACACAAAACCGGATCGATTGCAAGGGGAAAAATGGCTCTCCCCCCGCGCCCTTCTTTTTGGACCGGCAAGAGGTAAAAAATGGAGCGGGCGATGGGACTCGAACCCACGACGTCCAGCTTGGGAAGCTGACATTCTACCGCTGAATTACGCCCGCTCACAGAGAAAAAGGCCCGTCCGCTTCCGGTCAAAACGGAGGCCCATCCTAATTCACCCCGCCGTTTTGTCAAGATCTTTTTGCAATCGATTTGAAACCCGGGGATTTTTGTTGCGTTTTTCTCGGATAAATCATCCTTGACACGTAGGACCTTGCCCCTTATGGTTAGACCGCGTTGAAAAAATCGCGATCCCTCCCCGCGGCGGACATTTTTCGACCCTGCGCCGCCTCGCTTTGCTCAACCGGCGTTCAAGCGACAGGGGCAGGGCGCCGCGAACGATCTCCCGCTTGAGGGGATCCGATTTCCCTGGTTGTGCAAAGATTTTGTGGGATCGCCGATACCGATCTGAGGAGGGACGGAAAATGATGAAAAGAAGAATGTGGATTGTGCCGGCCGTGCTGGGCGTTTTTCTTCTGCTGACCCCGGTTCAGGCCCAGGAAAAGCCCGCTGCGGATGGGGCCAAGCTGGTCCAGGAGCGGTGCATCCGCTGCCACGGCGCCGGACGCATCGACCAGGCCAAGAAAGACCGCAAGGGGTGGGAGAGCACCGTGGACCGGATGATCGGCAAGGGCGTAAAGCTGACTGCGCAGGAACGGGAGTCCGTGCTCGCCCATTTGAGCGGCCGCTGATCCGCAAGTCGGGTTTGGACAGCCTATTCCTCTTTTTTCCCCGGGCAAAGGCGCAGGCGGACGGAATTCCCGTGGCCGTCGAGCCCCTCCAGCTCCGCCAGGCGGATCGTCTGCGATCCGTACCGGGCAAGAGCCCCTTGCGAAAAGGAGAGCACGCTGCTCCGCTTCACGAAATCGTACACGCCCAGCGGGGAGGCGAAGCGCGCCGTTCCCCCGGTCGGCAGGACGTGGTTCGGGCCTGCC
>JBFYYH010000062.1:0-6584 GCA_041310125.1 Syntrophaceae bacterium
GCTCGGGAGGTGATGGACCGTGAAGCCTTCTCCCCCCCCGACCGGATCTACGAGGAGTTCTCCGCCTCCTTCGAATACGAGGAGACGCCCGACCAGGCCGGGGCGATCGAGGAGATCCACGCGGATATGAGCGGCGGCAAGCCGATGGACCGCCTGATCTGCGGCGACGCCGGATTCGGCAAGACCGAGGTCGCGATGCGGGCGGCGCTCCGGGCCGCGCTGGACGGGAAGCAGGCGGCCGTCCTCGTCCCGACGACGATCCTCGCCGAGCAGCATTTCCAAACCTTCTCCCGGAGGATGAAACCCTTCCCGATCCGGGTCGAGGTGCTCAACCGGTTCCGGACCAGGGCCGAACAGAAGGCGATCCTGGAGGGGCTCGCCCGGGGGACGGTGGACATCGTGGTCGGCACCCACCGCCTCCTCCAGAAGGACGTCTCCTTCAAGAACTTGGGGCTGGTCGTCATCGACGAGGAGCAGCGCTTCGGCGTCGCCCACAAGGAGAAGCTCAAGAAGCTCCGGGCGCTCGTGGACGTCCTCACCCTGACGGCGACGCCGATTCCGCGGACGCTCCACCTGTCGCTGGTGGGGATCCGGGACCTGTCGATCATCAACACCGCGCCGGAGAACCGGCTGCCGGTGAAGACGCACGTCCTGGAGTTCGACGAGGAGGTGATCGCCGGGGCGATCCGGCAGGAGCTGGCGAGGGGCGGCCAGGTCTTCTTCCTCCACGACCGCGTCCGCTCGATCTACACGATGGCCCGCCTCGTCCAGAAGCTCGTGCCGGAGGCGAAGGTGGGGGTTGTCCACGGACAGATGGCCCCCCGGGCGATCGAGGAGGCGATGGCGCGGTTCATCCGCCGCGAGGACAACGTCCTCGTCTGCACGACGATCGTCGGGTCCGGCCTCGACATCCCGACGGCCAACACGATTCTGATCAACCGGGCCGACCGCTTCGGTCTGGCCCAGCTCTACCAGATCCGGGGGCGGGTCGGCCGCTCAAAGGAGGAGGCCTTCGCCTACCTCCTGGTGCCGAAGGGGGCGATGCTCTCGCGCGACGCGCAGAAACGGCTCCAGGTGCTGATGGATTTCACCGAGCCCGGCTCCGGTTTCCGGATCGCCTCCAACGACCTGGAGATCCGGGGGGCGGGGAGCCTCCTCGGGATCTCCCAGTCCGGCCATGTCTCGGCCGTCGGGTACGAACTCTACACGGAGCTGATGGAGCATGCGATCCGCGAGCTGAAGGGGGAGCCCGCGCCGGAGGAGGAGGTCAAGCCGGAGATCCACCTCGGGATTCCGGCCTTCATCCCCGAGTCCTACATGGACGACGAGCACCGTCGTCTGGTGACCTACAAAAGGATCTCGCTGGCGGCGAGCGACGAGGAACTTGCGGCGATCCGGGGCGAGCTGATGGACTGTTACGGCCTTGTCCCTCCCGAAGTGGAGAACCTGCTGGCGGTGATCGGGATCCGGAACCTCCTCAAGGCGCTCAAAGGGAAGAGGATGGGGTACGACGGCCGGGCGATCTCCGTTTTCCTCCAGGAGAAAAGTCCAATCGACCCGGGCCGGATCATCGATCTTTACCGGCGCAAGGTGCGGGGATTCCAGCTCACCCCCGATCTGAAACTGATCCTCCCCGTGCCGGGGCTTGAAGGGCCGGAGATTTTGCGACGGGCCCGCGAACTGCTCCAATCTTTGAGCGGATAAGGGGGAGAGACGATGGGCGAAACGGCGGCTGCGGCAGGGATGTTCTTTGCAGGGGAGAAGTTTGCCCCTCCTGTTCGGGGGATTCCCTCTGCGGAGGGTTCGCTGCGGGGGCGTCTGAGGCCAAATCAATCTTCCTCTGCGAAGGCGGGGTCCGCTTTCGCCGGGCGGGCGGCGCTTCTCCGGAGAGGCTGGCGCGCGGCGGGAGCGGGGATTCTCTTGGTCCTGCTGCTCCTCCTCCCGTCCTGCCGGGGAAAAGAGCCGCCGCCACCCGAACCCGGGGTGGCCCTGGTGAACGGAGATAAGATCGGTATCGGCGAATACCAGGCCAGGCTCGCCGTGGAAACGGTCCTCGTCAAGAGCGAGGTTCCCCTGAATGCGGGCGAGATCACCAGCCTCCAGGAGGAGGTCCTCGAACGGATGATCGAGGAGAGGATCATGGCCCGGCGTGCCTGGGAGCTGTCTCTCGTGGTCGGCGAGGAAGAGCTCGACGCGAAGATCGAAGAAATCCGGAGGGAGTACAACGGCGATCCGTTCGAGGGCCAGTTCGACCCGGGCGGTGTCCAGTATCCCCTCTGGAAGGAGGCGCTGCGCAAGAGGATCCTCTTCGAAAAGCTCGTTGCCGTCGAAGTGAATGCAAAAATCTCGGTCACGGACGAAGAGGCAGAGCGTTATTACCGGGCCAACCGGAGGGAGTACCGCGCCGAAAGCCGGGTTCGGGTCGCCCAGATCGTCGTCCGCGACCGCGACCGGGCGGAGGCGATCCTGAAAAGATTGAAGGCGGGGGAGGATTTTGATAAGGTGGCCCGGGAAGTTTCCATCGGGCCGGAGGCCTCCCGCGGGGGCGATCTCGGCTATTTCGCCCGCGGGGTGATGCCCGAGGCGATCGACCGCGTGGTCTTTACCCTGGCGAAGGGGAAGAGCAGCGGGGTTGTCCAGAGTCCCTTCGGCTTCCACATCTTCAAGCTCCTCGGACGGGAGGAGGCCGGCGGCCGGAAATTTCCCGAGGTGAAGGAACGGGTGATCGCCGACCTGAGGAGGCTCAAAGAGGCCGAGGAGTACGAGCGCTGGATCGGACGGCTCAAGGCCGCCGCTTCCATCCAGATCAACCGGCCCCTTCCGGCATGGATGCCCCCAAAGGACGCGGCAGGGGCGGGGATTCCCCGGGCCGAGGGGAGAGAAAACAACTGAGGAGAACAGGATGAAGAGATTCCAGAGGATTCTGGGTGCGGCGGCGGTGTTGGCGTTTCTCGCTCTCCCGGCGCAGGCCGCGGTGGTGGACCGGGTGGTCGCTGTGGTCAACAGCGACGTGATCACCCTTTCCGAACTCAACGGCTCGTTCGAACCCTACCGGCAAAGGCTGGAGACGGCCTATGAGGGGGCGCAAAGGGAGAAGGCCCTGGCCGAAACCAGGATGATGCTCCTGAACCGGATGATCGACGCCCTCCTCATGGAACAGGAGTCCCGCAAAACAGGGATCGTCGTCCGGGACGAGGAGGT
Source organism: Syntrophaceae bacterium (assembly GCA_041310125.1). Classification (GTDB taxonomy): domain Bacteria; phylum Desulfobacterota; class Syntrophia; order Syntrophales; family UBA5619; genus JAKAFS01. The sequence goes on from JBFYYH010000062.1 coordinate 3,202, forward strand.
CTCCGATGCGATCCGGGACCTGCTGGCGAGACGGAATCTCGCCCCGGAGGACCTCCAGAAGACCCTGGATCAGGAAGGGACCACGATGCCGGCCTACCGGAAGGAAATCAGGGATCAGTTGATGCGGATCAAGCTGATCCGGCGGGACATCAAGTCCAGGGTTGCCGTGACCGACGAGGAGATCGGAGAGTATTACCGGAAGCACCGGGAGGATTACGAGGGGAAGGAATCGGTCCGGATCAAGCAGATCCTTCTGCTCATGCCGAAGGGCGAAGACCCGGCGGCGAAAGAGAAGCGGCGGGCGGACGCACGGCAGATCCACCAGCGGCTGCTCAACGGAGAGCCCTTCGACCAGGTCTCCGCCAGGTACTCGGAGGGACCGGACGCAGCCGGCGGGGGAGACATCGGCTATGTCGAGAAGGGGGTGATCCTCCATGAGGTGGAGGAGGCCGCCTTCAGCCTGCCCCTTCACCAGATCAGCGGTGTGATCGAAACGGAGGTCGGGTTTCATATCATCCAGGTGGTCGATCGCCGGGGGGCTGGGGTCAAGGCGATCGAATCGGTCCGCGAGGAGATCCGAGAGAAGATCGACCGGGAGAAGATGGAAAAGAAATTCGAGGAGTGGCTGGGCACCCTCCGCAAGAAGTCTCATATCGAGATCCGGCTGCAATGAATGCCGGCTTCGTAAAAAGTCCGGATGCTGCGTTGCGCTTCATCCTTCGTCCTTGCGGCGTACGCCAAAGTACGCCTCACTCCTCAGGATTCGCACGTCTTGCCTGCGGCCTTTTTACGAAACCGTCCCCAATTCACGGCTTTGGCGATTTTTTACGAGCTCTGCAATGAATGCCATTCGAATCAAGGGGGCAGCTCAGCACAACCTCAAGAATGTCAGCGTCGACATCCCCCGGGACAAGCTGGTGGTCATCACCGGCGTGAGCGGCTCGGGGAAGTCGTCGCTCGCCTTCGACACGATCTACGCCGAGGGGCAGAGGCGCTATGTGGAGTCGCTCTCCGCCTACGCCCGCCAGTTCATCGGGCAGATGGACAAGCCGGATGTGGAGTCGATCGAGGGGCTCTCCCCCGCCATCGCCATCGAGCAGCGGACGGCCGCCCACAACCCCCGCTCCACCGTGGGGACCGTGACGGAGATCTACGACTATCTCCGTCTCCTCTTCGCACGGATCGGGGTTCCCCACTGTACCCAGTGCGGTAGGGAGATCCAGTCCCAGACCATCGACACGATGCTGGAGACGATCCTCGCCTGGCCCGCGAACACGCGCCTGACGATCCTCGCCCCGCTCGCCCGGGGCAGGAAAGGGGAGTTCCAGAAGGAGTTCCGGAAACTCCTCAAGGAGGGGTATGTCCGCGTCCGCGTGGATGGGGAGATCCGGGAGCTGGCCGAGGAGATTCCCCTCGACAAGAACCGGCGGCACGACATCGATGTGGTAATCGACCGGCTGATCGTCAAGGAGGGGGTCCGGAAGCGCCTGCGGGATTCCCTGGAGACCGCCTCGAAACTTTCCGACGGTCTGGTCCGCGTCGCTTTGGCCGGCGGGGAGGAGTTTCTCTTCAGCGAACGGTACGCCTGCCCCGAGTGCGGGGTGAGCATCCCGGAACTGGCCCCCCGGATGTTCTCGTTCAACAGCCCCTACGGGGCCTGTACGGCGTGCGGGGGGCTCGGCACGCGGATGTACTTCGATCCGGAGCTGGTCGTTCCCGATCCGGACCTCTCGATCCGCGAAGGGGCGATCGTCCCCTGGTCGGGGCGCCACTCCCTTCAATACTTCCAGATGCTGGACACCCTCTCCGAACATTACGGCTTCGACATCCACACCCCGTTTGCCGATCTTCCGGAGAGGATCCGGGAGGTCCTTCTCCGGGGTTCGGGGGAGGAGAAGATCCGCTTTCACACGGACCGCGGGGGGCGGCGTTACTTCTTCACCCGGGCGTTCGAAGGGGTCCTCAACCAGCTCGACCGGCGCTACCGGGAGACGGCCTCCCTCCACGTCCGGATGGACCTCTCCCGCTACATCAACCTGCGGGAGTGCCCGTCCTGCAAGGGCGCGCGCCTGAAGGAGGAGAGCCTCTTCATCACCGTCTCCGGAAAGAACATCCACGAGGTCTGCCGGATGCCGATCCGGGAGTGCCTCGAATTTTTGATGGCGATTCCCCTTTCCCCGCAGCAGGTGCAGGTCACGGAGCGGGTGATGAAGGAGATCCGCCAGCGGCTCCGCTTCCTCCTGGATGTCGGCATGGACTACCTGAGCCTGGAGCGGTCGTCGGGGAGCCTCTCCGGCGGGGAGGGCCAGCGGATCCGGTTGGCGACCCAGATCGGCTCCGGTCTGGTCGGGGTGCTCTACGTTCTCGACGAGCCGACCGTCGGCCTGCACCAGCGGGACAATGTCCGCCTCATCGCCACCCTGAAGCGGCTCCGCGACATGGGCAACACCGTTCTCGTCGTGGAGCACGACCAGGACATGATGCTGGAGTCCGACCAGATCATCGACATGGGGCCCGGCGCGGGTCTCGACGGAGGGGAGGTCGTCTTCCAGGGGACGCCGGAGGAGATCTGCCGGAGCAAAGTCTCGCTCACGGGGGCTTACCTCTCCGGCCGGGAGTCGATCCCCGTTCCCGAGAAACGGCGGTCCGCGGCGGGACGGTTCATCCTCCTCGAGGGGGCCCACGAGCACAACCTCCGGGAGATCGACATCCGGGTTCCCGTCGGGATCTTCACCGCGGTCACCGGCGTCTCCGGATCGGGAAAGAGCACGATGGTGGTGGAGACCCTCTACAAGGCGCTCGCCCGGCGGCTCAACCGGGAGAAGAGGGGCGGTGGGAAGATCCGCCGCATCGCCGATCTGGGCGGGATCGAGCGGATCATCCTGATGAACCAGCAGCCCATCGGCCGGACCCCCCGCTCCAACCCGGTGACCTACACCGGCGTCTTCTCCCACATCCGCGACCTCTTCACGGGGCTCCCCGAATCCAGGCTCCGGGGTTACAAGCCCGGCCGGTTCAGCTTCAACGTGAAGGGGGGGCGCTGCGAGGCCTGCGAGGGAAACGGCCTGATCAAGATCGAGATGCACTTCCTCCCGGACGTCTACGTGACCTGCGACGTCTGCCGGGGGAAGCGGTTCAACCAGGACACCCTCGAGGTCCGCTACAAGGACCGAAACATCGCCGAAGTCCTCGACATGACGGTCCAGCAGGCCCTCCTCTCCTTCGAGAACATCCCGGCGATCCGCTCGAAACTTCAGCTCCTCCAAGACGTGGGGCTGGGCTACATCCGTCTCGGCCAGTCTGCGACCACCCTCTCCGGGGGGGAGGCGCAGCGGATCAAACTCTCCCGGGAGCTGGGGAAGAGGATGAACAGCCACACCCTC
>JBFYYH010000063.1:0-2702 GCA_041310125.1 Syntrophaceae bacterium
CTTCGTAGTATTCGACCGTTCCGTCCTCTCTGCGGGCGGCGCGACTGTTCACGGACAGCCAGATCGTCCTCCCGTCCCGGTGTCGAAACGGGGCGATGAATCCCAGGAGCACCCCCGTCTCCGCGAGCACCCTGCCGGCCCTTTCCCGGTCCCGGCGATCCCGGTAGAGCTGCTGCCCGATGTCGGCGACCGCGTCGATCATATCCTGCGGCGAGTCGTAGCCGAGCATGCGTGCCATGGCGGGATTGACCATCGTGTAGCGGCCCTTCGGCGTGGACTGGAAGATCCCGAGAATGGAATCCTCGAAGAGGCGGTGATACTTGTGCTCGCTGGTGGAGAGCGCCCGGTTGGCATCGTCCAGCTCCCGCACCTTTTCCTCCAACTTGCGGACGACGGTTTCGCTGTAGCCTTTGAGGAACTCCGGCTCCGGCAGGGGGGCTGCCGGTCTTGCCGGCGGGGGTGCCTTGCCCCGCCTTTCGAGGAGCCCCCGGATGGACGCAACCAGATCGACGGGATCAACGGGCTTGATGAGGATCAGGTCGGCCCCGAGTTCCAGGGCGAACTGCTGGTCCTTCGCATCGGTGTAGGTTGCCGTGTAGAAGACGAAGGGGATCTCCCGGAGGGAGTCGTCCCGCTTGCACTCCCGCAGGAACGTGAACCCGTCCATGACGGGCATGAAGATGTCGGAGATGATCAGATCCGGGGGGGTGCTTCTTGCCTGTTCCAGCGCCTCCATCCCGTTGGCGGCGGTCTTGGTCTCGAAACCGCTCCCTTTCAGGACGACGTCGAGCAGGTAGACATTTTCCGGGGTGTCGTCGACGATGAGGATTCGTGCCACGGTTCGCTCCTCTGATCCCGGGTGAAGAACCTTGGTAGACTCCGGCACGGCTTATATAGTGAGCACGCGGTAACCTGAACGATGCGCCTTTGATAATGACGGAACAGGACATGCTTCGTCAAACTTTATTTGGGGATTTTTAAGTAACCGACGGCATCGCGCCCGTTACGGGAGGGGATTCCGAAGGAAGCAAATCGGTTAAGAAAAGAAAGGGGCCACAGAACGTCGTCTGCAACCCCTTGATTTTTCATGGCTGGGGGACAAGGATTCGAACCTTGATTCACGGAGTCAGAGTCCGTTGTCCTGCCGTTGAACGATCCCCCATCGGTGAAGGCGAACCGTGATATAGAGCGGTCGTTTCCTCCTGTCAACCATTTTCTCCTCCTCGCGGAAGGCCCCGGAAACAAGGGATCCGACGGCCCCGGGCCGCGGAGCGGCCCCTCGGGAGGATGTCCCCCGGGGTCAACGTGCGGCCTCGTCCGGGTCCTCCGCTTTCTCCAGGAATTTCGGCGGCAGGGGCGGCGCCCCGGCCAGGCCGAAACCGGGCAGGACGATCAGGCTCGAGGTCCCGTGGGCGACGATCCGGCCCGCGGCATCCTCCATGGTGGCTTCCGCCAGGCCCAGGGTCTTGCCCATCTTGACGGTGCGGCCCCGGGCGACGAGCTTCCCTGTCTGGACGGGGGCCAGGTAGTTCACCTTCAGGTCCGTCGTCGTGATCCCGACCCCCTCGTCCAGTTCGCAGAAGCCCGACCAAAAGGTCACCGTGTCGATGACGGAGGCGAATACGCCGCCGTGGACGTATCCGAAGGCCTGGATGTGCTCCGGCTTGATCTCGATGTCCATGAGCGCGTACCCGATGCCCAGTTTCCGGATCGCCATGGAGAGGTGGCGGAAATAGGGGCACCCGTTGGCATAGGCGCGGACGGCACGGACGTAGGCCGGGTTCAGTTTTTTCATGTCTGTCCTCCCTGGTGGGCGCACCGGTTCGCGGCGGCACCGTTCGGGTCTCACCCGCTGCGGGCGGGGCTCCGCTCCAGGGTGATCCCCAGTTTCTTCATCCGGTTGATGAGGGTGGTCCGCTTGAGCCCCAGGAGGGATGCGGCCCCGTCCTTCCCGCCGATCTTGCCCTTCGTTGCTTTCAGGGACTGGAGGATGTGGCGGCGCTCCATTTCCTGGAGGGGCAGGGACTCCTCCCCGGCCACCTCCGGGATCTTGCCTGCCGCCAGTTCGGGGAACCGGATCCTCGGCCCCCCGAGGATGACGGCCCGCTCCACCATGTTCGCCAGTTCGCGGATGTTGCCCGGCCAGGGGTAGGCCTTGAGCGCCTCCATCTCTGTCTCCGGGATCCCGGGATAGGTGCGGTTGTACTGGCTGCAGAAGAGTTTCAGAAAATGGCCCGCCAACAGCGGGATGTCTTCCTTCCGCTGCCGGAGCGGCTGCACGAAGATGGGAAAGACGTTGAGCCGGTAGAAGAGGTCGTCCCGGAACCGCCCCTTTTCCACCTCCTTCTGGAGGTCCTTGTTCGTGGCGGTGATGAGGCGGAAGTCCGAAAAGAGGATCCGGGTGCCGCCCACCCGCTGGAACTCCTTCTCCTGGAGGATCCGGAGCAGCCGGCTCTGGGTCGCCGGGGGCAGTTCCGACACCTCGTCGAGGAAGATGGTGCCGTGGTCGGCCAGTTCGAAGCGGCCGGCCTTCATCTTGATCGCCCCGGTGAAGGCCCCCTTCTCGTGCCCGAAGAGCTCGCTGTCGATGAGGCTTTCCGGCAGAGCGGCGCAGTTCACCCGGATGAAGGGCCCCTTCTGGCGGGGGCTCTCCCGGTGGATGGCCCGGGCGATCAGTTCCTTCCCCACGCCGGTTTCCCCAT
>JBFYYH010000064.1:0-9675 GCA_041310125.1 Syntrophaceae bacterium
GCCTCCCCAGCCCTCCCACCCACCAGACGAAATACTCCATCGAGGAGGCGGTCGCGAAGATGATCCAGTCCATGTCGATGGCCTGGGGCTTCCGCGTTCCGGTCTATCCGAAGATCTCGGCGACCTCGACGGCGCTCGCGGTCCTCAACAACCTGACCCGGAACCCCTATGCGTCGGCCCTGGCGATGGACGGAGAGGACGGAGGCACGGGCGCGGCCTACAACGTCTCGATGGACCACATGGGTCACCCCATCGCGGGGATCGTCCGCGACGCCTACCTCAACCTGGTGAAGGTCGGAAAGCAGAACGAGATCCCGATCTTTGCGGGAGGGGGCGTGGGGAAGAACGGGAATCTCGCGGCCAACGCGGCCGCACTGATCATGCTCGGCGCGAGCGGCGTCCAGGTCGGCAAGACCATCATGCAGGCGGCGGCGGGATGCCTCGGCTCCGAAACGGACCGCTGCAACATCTGCAACATCGGCCTCTGCCCGAAGGGGATCACCTCCCAGGATCCCCGCCTCTATCGGCGGATCGATCCGGAGAAGGTGGCGGAGCGCCTCGTCGAGGTGGTCGTCAGCTTCGACCAGGAACTGAAAAAGATCGTGGCGCCCCTCGGTCGGTCGACGTCGCTGCCGATCGGGATGTCCGACGCGATCGGGATCGCCAACCGCGATGCGGCGGAGCGGCTCGGCATCCGCCACGTCCTGTAAAAAGGAGTCCTTTGAAAATCATGCTCCCTCCGCACGCTGTACATTTTTCGACCCTGCGCCTCCTTGCTTCACTGCAAAGACGAAACTCGCGCTTCGCGCTCAGACAATCGTCTTTGCGGCCGCTGAAGCTGCGGAGGCAGGGTGCCCCGAAAAATCTACAATGCGCGCTTCCGGGAGATGATTTTCAAGTTGTGCAAAGATTTCAGAAGGAGAGAGCATGTCGAACAAACCCACATTCGTGATCCCCGGGATGGAAAAGGGCATCCGGGTGGATTCGCGCGTCCTCGAGGAGCGAATCCAGAAGGCCGTCCGTGAGGGTCAGCGGAATATCGAGATCATCGCCCATGGCCAGCACGGGATCGGCGGCCGCCTCTGGCATGCGGGGAAGGAAAATGTCTTCCTCCGCGTCCTCGGAACATCCGGACAGCGGGTCGGCTCGATGGGATTTCCCGGGACGGTGATCGATGTCGCGGGGCCCGCCTCGGATGACGTGGGCTGGCTCAACGCCGGCGCCCGGATCACCGTCCGCGGCAATGCCACCAACGGCGTGGCCAACGCGATGGCCCAGGGGAAGGTGTACATTGCCGGGGATATCGGGGCGCGGGGGATGACCATGACCAAGCACAATCCCCGTTTCGACCCCCCGGAGCTCTGGGTCCTGGGCCGCGTCGGGGATTCCTTCGCCGAATTCATGGCCGGCGGCGTCGCGGTCATCTGCGGCTGCGGTCCGCGGGGCATGGACAATGTCCTCGGCTACCGCCCCTGCGTCGGCATGGTCGGAGGAAAGATCTTTTTCAGAGGGCCTCTGCAGGCCTACAGCGATCAGGACGCGCGGCTGCTCGAACCCGATGACGGGGAATGGCGATGGCTCAACACCCGGATGGAGGAGTTCCTGGAGGCGATCGGACAGCCGGCGCTCTTTCCCCTGCTGACGGCGGATCGGGCCGCCTGGCATCTCCTCGTTGCCCGCAAGCCCCATGAAAAGGCCACGGGTTTTGCAAGGAACATGAAGGCCTTCCGGGAGGAGGTGTGGGACCGGGAACTGGGGAAAGGCGGGATGATCGGGGATCTGACCGACCAGGACCGCGGGCCGGTCGAGCTGATCGCGACCGGCGGGATGCGGCGCTTCGTTCCCCTCTGGGAAAACGAGAAGTACCTCCCCCCTTGTCAGGCCCACTGCCCGACGGGGATCCCTGTCCAGAAACGGTGGGAGCTGATCCGCAAGGGGAAGATGCAGGAGGCCGTGGACCTGGCGCTGGCCTACACCCCCTTTCCGGCCACGGTCTGCGGTTACCTGTGTCCCAATCTCTGCATGCAGAGCTGCACGCGCCAGAAGGAGCACCTGCCGGCGGTGGACGTGGCGCTCCTCGGGCGGGCCAGTCTCGAGGCCGTGGTTCCACCCCCCGCGCCGGCCACGGGACGAAAAATCGCCGTCATCGGCGGCGGGGCGGCCGGGCTCTCCGTTGCCTGGCAGCTGCGGATGAAGGGGCATGAACCGGTGATCCACGAGGTGCGTGGCCGCTTCGGCGGGAAGATCGCGGAGACGGTCCCGCGAAGCCGGATCCCCGACGAGGTGCTGGAGCATGAACTCCGGCGCCTGGAAGAGGAGATTTCCCACAAGCGCCTGAAACATCCCCTCACCGAGGAGGAATTCCGGAAGCTGCTTGAAAAGAGCGACATCGTCGTCATCGCGACCGGGGCCCGCAAGCCCCGGAGGATTCCCGTCCCCGGACACGAGCGGGCGGTCGCCGCCCTCGATTTTCTCCGGGAGAGCCGCCTCGACCGGGCGAAGGTGGGAAGGAACGTCGTGATCATCGGGGCGGGGAACGTCGGCTGCGATGCCGCCGCGGAAGCGGCCCGGCTGGGGGCGCAGTCGATCACGCTGATCGATGTCCAGGAGCCGGCCTCGTTCGGCGTGGAAAGAAAACATGCGGAGGCCGCCGGAGCGAAGTTCTTCTGGCCCCGCTTCACGAAGGCGATCACGGAGACGGCGGTGGAGCTGACCGACGGCGGGGTCCTCCCCGCGGATACGGTGATCGTGGCCGTCGGCGACCAGCCGGATCTCGGATTCCTTCCGGAAGAGATAGCGACCGAACGGGGATTCGTTGCCGTGAACGAAAAATTCCAGACCAGCAACCCCCGCGTCTTCGCCATCGGCGATGCCGTCCGGATCGGCCTTTTGACCGAGGCGATCGGCGCGGGGCGGGTGGCGGCCCGGGCGATCGACGACCTCCTCTGGGGACGGGAGGAGGTTTACGATCAGCTCCCCGCGATCGAAACGGAGCGGGTGAAGCTCGAATACTACGATCCCCGGCTTCCCCGTTTCGACGATCCGCTCGCCTGCGCTTCCGGCTGCGCCTCCTGCGGCGCCTGCCGGGACTGCGGCCTCTGCGAGACCCTCTGTCCCGAGAATGCGATCTTCCGCAGGGAGCTGGAGGGCGGAGCGTACGAGTATGCCGCCGACGCGGACCGCTGCATCGGCTGCGGCTTCTGCGCCGGGGCCTGCCCCTGCGGGATCTGGCGGCTGGCCGAAAACGACCCGCTGGAGTGAGCGGTTTTGTGGTACGGGGAGAAGCGAAATGAAGGGTGTTTTCCAAAAAAGGTCGGCTCAACCCGGTTCGGGAGGCTGCACTGAACCGGGTTTCGGAAGGAATGCTTTTGGGCCCGTACGATAGGGCATATCGGGAAAGAGGGGAGGAAATCATGGAACTGACTCAAGTGTTTGGATCGAACGTGTTCAACGACAAGGTGATGAAGGAGCGGCTGCCCAAACCGGTTTACAAGGCCCTTCGGGAGACCATTGAAAAAGACCTGCCGCTGCGCCCCGATGTGGCCGACGTGGTGGCGAACGCCATGAAGGATTGGGCGCTCGAAAAGGGGGCGACCCACTATACCCACTGGTTTCAGCCGTTGACGGGAATCACGGCGGAAAAGCATGATTCGTTCATATCGCCGACCTCGGACGGCGGCGTGTTCATGGAGTTTTCCGGAAAGCAGCTGATTCAGGGCGAACCGGACGCCTCCTCCTTCCCGAGCGGCGGTCTGCGCAGCACCTTCGAGGCGCGGGGTTACACGGCCTGGGACTGCACCTCGCCTGCGATCCTCAAGACCGACGAAGCGGGAAACGTGACCCTGACGATTCCCACCGCCTTCGTTTCGTACAAAGGCGAAGCCCTCGACAAGAAAACCCCCCTGCTCCGGTCGATGAAGGCGGTGTCGAAGCAGGCCCTGCGGGTTCTCAGGGCGATGGGCAACACCACCTCGACGAGGGTCACCTCCACCGTGGGTCCCGAACAGGAGTATTTCCTGGTGGACAAGAAATTCTACCTGGAGAGGATCGACCTCATGCTGGCGGGGCGGACGATCTTCGGCGCACCGGCGCCGAAAGGCCAGGAGCTGGAGGACCAGTATTTCGGCGCCATCAAGGACCGGGTCTCCGCCTACATGCGCGATCTCAACATTGAGCTCTGGAAAATGGGCATCACCTCCAAAACCCAGCACAACGAGGTTGCCCCGGCCCAGTTTGAGATGGCCCCCGTCTTTGCCACGACGAACATCGCCACCGACCACAACCAGCTCGTCATGGAGACCATGCAGAAGGTGGCCCTGCGCCACGACCTGGTCTGCCTGCTCCATGAGAAGCCCTATGCGGGCATCAACGGTTCCGGCAAGCACAACAACTGGTCCCTCTCCACGGATGACGGCATCAATCTCCTGGAGCCGGGCCATACGCCGAGCGAAAACGTCCAGTTCCTCCTCTTCCTGAGTGCGCTGATCCAGGCCGTGGACACCCATGCCGATATCCTGCGGGCGACCTGCGCTCATGCGGGAAACGATCACCGTCTGGGCGCCAACGAAGCGCCTCCGGCGATCATCTCCATCTTCATGGGGGATGAGCTGACGGACATCCTGGAGAAGCTGGCCCGGGGCCAGAAGGTGTCCGCCAAAGGCGACCAGGTCGTCCAGGTCGGCGTCGATACCCTGCCGGCCATCCCCAAGGACAATACGGACCGCAACCGGACCTCACCCTTCGCCTTCACGGGCAATAAGTTCGAATTCAGGATGGTCGGCTCGTCCCAGTCGATTGCCGGACCGAATGTCGCCCTGAACACCATTGCGGCCGAGGCCCTCGACGAGATCGCCGTGCGCCTGGAAAAGGCCAAGGACAAGAACGGCGAGGCGGCGGCGATCATCAAGGAAATCTACAAGAAGCACAACCGGGTGATTTTCAACGGCAACAATTACTCCGCGGAATGGCCGAAAGAGGCGGCCCGGCGCGGACTGCCCAATGTCACCAACTGCGTGGACGCCCTGAAGGCCTTCGTTACGGAGAAGTCCGTCAATCTTTTTGAGAAATATCAGGTGATCTCGCACAAGGAGATGCATTCCCGGTACGACATCTACGTCGAGGCCTATGCCAAACAGATCTGCATCGAGGCCCTGGCCGCCATCGACATGGTGAAGAAGCAGTTCATCCCCGCGGCGACCGAGTACGCTACGTTCCTCGCCGAATCGGTCGCGAGCTTCAAGGCCGTCTCGGTTTCGGCGCCGGTCCAGGAGGACCTGCTCAAGAAGCTCGGCGCACTGCTGGCGTCGGCCTACAGGAACCTCGGAAAGCTCGAAGCCGCGACGGCAAAGGCCCAGGCGACGGCCGACACCGTAAAGAAAGCGGAAGCCTATCGGGACAAAGTGACCCCGGCCATGCAGACCCTGCGCATCGACATCGACGCATTGGAGATGATCGTTCCCGGAGAGATGTGGCCGGTACCGGCGTATGCGGATCTGCTGTTCAAGCTTTAATCCCGGTCGGGCCGCCTTTCGCGCTGATCTTTGTTGTTGCACGATCCTCGGCTGGAGGTCCATTTTTCAGGGAGTCGCGGAACCGGCCCAGGGAGATTGGAACGGATCTGGAACAGGCCGGCCGAAGCAGAACGGGGAAAGACGGGTGTTCCACCGATCCGAACAGGCCATAAAAAAGAAAGGATGAAGCCATGCTGGAAACAAAGACAAAAAAGGATGTGTTGAAGGTGGTCAAAGAGAAAAACGTCAGTTTCATTCAGTTCTGGTTTACCGACGTTCTGGGCGTCCAGAAGATCTTCAGCATCACCCCCAGCGAGCTGGAGGAGGGGATGGAGGAAGGGATGGGCTTCGACGGCTCTTCGATCCAGGGGTTCTGCCGGATCGAGGAGAGCGACATGATCGCCCTGCCGGATCCCTCGACCTTCCAGATCATCCCCTGGCGCCCCTCCGACCGCCCGGTCGCGCGGATGATCTGCGACATCCAGAATCCCGACGGCACCCCCTATGAGGGCGACCCCCGCTACGTCCTGAAGAGGATCCTCAAGAAGGTCAGCGCCCAGGGGTACACCTTCTACGTCGGCCCGGAGCTGGAGTTCTTCTATTTTGCCTCCGACAAGGCCCCCGAGTTTCTGGACATGGGCGGCTACTTCGACGGCCTCCCCGTGGACCGGGCGACCGACTTGCGCCGCCAGACGATCTTCGCCCTCCAGGAGATGGGGATCCGCGTCGAGTACAGCCACCACGAGGTCGCCCCGAGCCAGCACGAGATCGACCTGCGCTACAACGAGGCGCTCAAGATGGCGGACGACGTGATGACCTACCGCACCACGGTCAAGGAGATCGCCCGGCAGAACGGCGTCTATGCGACCTTCATGCCGAAGCCGGTCTTCGGGCAGAACGGGAGCGGCATGCACGTCCATCAGTCCCTCTTCAAGGGTTCGAAGAACTGTTTCTTCGATGGAAAGGACAAGTACAACCTCTCGAAGATGGCCAAGCACTACATCGCCGGCATCCTGACCCACGCCCCGGAGATCACCGGGATCTGCAACCAGTGGATCAACTCCTACAAGAGGCTTGTCCCCGGCTACGAAGCGCCGGTCTACGTCTCCTGGGCACGCCGGAACCGGTCGGCGATGGTCCGCGTCCCGATGTACAAGCCCGGCAAGGAGAAGGCGACCCGGATGGAGTACCGCTCGCCCGATCCGGCCTGCAACCCCTACCTGGCCTTCGCCGTGATGCTGGCCGCCGGATTGAAGGGTGTTGAGAAGGCCTACCCGCTGCCCGAACCGGTGGAGGAGGACATCTTCGAGATGGACGAGAAGGCGCGCGAGAAGGCCGGGATCACCTCGCTGCCGGGCAGCCTCTACGAGGCGATGCAGGCGGTGCAGGGGAGCAAGTTGGTCCGCGAAACCCTCGGGGATCACATCTTCGAGAAATTCGTCGAGAACAAGAAGGTGGAGTGGGACCGCTTCCGCACCCATGTCAGCCAGTTCGAGATCGACCGCTACCTGCCGATGCTGTAAGGCAAGCGGGGACGCTTTTGCCGCATCTTCGGATTGGGGACACGATCCCGCATCGTGTCCCCAGGGCGAGCCTGAAATGCCTTTACGAAAGGGGATCTTTCTGATAACTCCCCTTTCCTATGGGAGACCTCTGGAAATCGCGATCCCTTCGCGCTGGACATTTTTCGCGCTTGCCGGGATCCGATTTCGAAGCTGCAGATATTCACAGGTGAGGAGCGGTTTGTGATGTTTGGGAGGGAACGGAAACAGGCCCTGCTGGTCCTGGAGGACGGGACCGTTTACCGGGGGGAGGCCTTCGCCGGGAGGGGAGAGGTCCTGGGGGAGGTCGTCTTCAACACCGGGATGAGCGGCTACCAGGAGGTTCTCACCGATCCTTCCTACAAGGGGCAGATCGTCGCGATGACCTGCCCGCTGATCGGCAACACCGGGATCAACCCGGAGGACATGGAGTCCGCCGGCATCCATCTGGAGGGGTTCGTCGTCCGGGAGTACACGGAGGTTCCCAGCAACTGGCGCTCCCGGCAGGACCTGAAGTCGTTTCTCGAGGCCCACGACCGGCTGGGGGTGGAGGGGATCGACACACGGACGCTGACCCGCCGCATCCGGATCACCGGGGCGATGCGGGGCGTCCTTTCGACGGAAACGGCGGACACGGAACTCCTCCTCCAGCGCGTCCGGTCCTACCCGGGGCTCGTCGGCCGGGACCTCGTGAAGGGGGTCGCCTGCAAGGAGCCCTATCTCTGGGAGAAGGGAGCCAGGCGCGCGATGCCGAACGATTTGGAATTTCGGAGCGGCGCCGTGAAAAAAGCGCTGCGCGTCGCCGTCCTGGACTGCGGCGTGAAATTCAACATCCTCCGCAACCTGGAGAAGCGGGGCTGCGAGGTGCTCGTTTTTCCGGCGGTCGCGGCGGCCGAAGAGATCCTCGCCCAAAAACCCGATGGCGTTCTCTTGTCGAACGGCCCCGGGGACCCGGCGGCCCTCCCCTACATCGTGGAGACGGTCCGCTCGCTCCTCGGCCGGATTCCGCTCTTCGGGATCTGCCTTGGCCACCAGATCCTCGGGCAGGCCGCCGGCGGGCGGACGGAAAAGCTCAAGTTCGGCCACCACGGGATCAACCAGCCGGTGAGGAGCCCGCAGAGCGGGAGGGTCGAGATCACCTCCCAGAACCACGGTTTCGTGGTTGTTCCCGAATCCATCCCCGGCCGGCGGCAAATCTTCCAGGAAAACCTCAACGACCTCACCTCCGAGGGGATCCGCTATCCGGAAGTCCACGCCTTCAGCGTCCAGTACCACCCCGAGGCCGCTCCGGGACCCCACGACGCGGAGCCCCTTTTCGACGAGTTCGTCAGTCTGATGGCGGAGCGGAAGGCGGCCTGCTGAGGAACGCACCGGTCTGCATACATTTTTGAAGAAAGAGAGAACGCCTTGATCCTGATCATCGATTTCGGATCCCAGTACAACCAGCTCATCGCCCGGCGCGTCCGGGAGCACCAGGTCTTCTGCCAGATCGAGCCGCCGGACATCGGCATCGGCAAGATCCGCGCGCTCCGGCCCGAGGGGATCATCCTCTCCGGGGGGCCGGCCTCCATCTACGAGCCCCGCTCTCCCCGTGTGGACAGGGGGATCTTCGAGATCGGCGTTCCGATCCTCGGGATCTGCTACGGCATGCAATTCATGGTCGACGCCCTGGGCGGCGAGGTGATCCGCTCCGAGAAGCGGGAATACGGCTTTGCCGAGCTGACTGTCGGAAGGAGGGGGGCGGTCTTCGCCGGCGTGGGGAAGAAAACGCGGTGCTGGATGAGCCACGGGGACCGGATCGGCCGCCTGCCTGCCGGTTTCCGGATTACCGCCTCCACCCGGAACACCGAGGCGGCGGCCGCCGAGGATGAAAGGAGGCGGCTTTACAGCCTTCAGTTCCACCCGGAGGTGGTCCACACGGCGGAAGGGAAAAGGATGCTGGAGAACTTCCTCTTCGGCGTCTGCGGCTGCGCGAAGAGCTGGACGATGAACGCCTTCGTCCGGGACGCCGTGGAGGAGATCCGGGAGACGGTCGGCGACAAGCGGGTGATCCTCGGGCTCTCCGGCGGGGTTGACTCCTCCGTTGCGGCGGTCCTCCTCCACCGGGCCATCGGCCACCAGCTCACCTGCGTCTTCGTCGACAACGGCCTGCTCCGTCTCGGCGAAGGGGAGAAGGTCCTTGCCCTCTTCGCCAAGCATCTCCAGATGAACGTCCGCTTCGCCCGCGCCAGGAAGGCCTTCCTGACAGAACTCAAGGGGGTGATGGATCCCGAGCGGAAAAGGAAGATCATCGGCCGGATCTTCATCGAGGTCTTCGAGAAGGAGGCCAGGAAGATCAAGGGGGCCGAGTTCCTCGCCCAGGGGACCCTCTACCCGGACCTGATCGAATCCCGCTCGGCCTTCGGGGGACCCTCCGCCGTGATCAAGTCCCACCACAACGTGGGAGGGCTTCCCAAAAGGATGAAACTCAAGCTCGTCGAACCGCTCAAGCACCTCTTCAAGGACGAGGTTCGCCTCCTGGGGAAGGAGTTGGGGATGGCCGACGACGTGGTCTGGCGGCAGCCGTTTCCGGGGCCGGGATTGGCGGTGCGGATCATCGGCGAGGTGACCGAAAAGCGGCTCGC
>JBFYYH010000065.1:0-8289 GCA_041310125.1 Syntrophaceae bacterium
ATGGGTCTTGATTCAGGCCGGTTCGAAATGGCGGATGTCGAGGATGTGGCCCTGGCGCTCCTCCTTCCAGACCGCGCGGACCCTCATCCCGTTCTTCACCACCCGGCGGACCTGTTCGAAATCCTTCAGGTCGATCCCTCCCACCAGGTGGAGAAAATCCACGTCCGTCCCGTCGAGGCGGATCAAGGCCCCAATGAAGGGGGGGTCGGTCGGCATGCCGAAGTAGCGGTAGTTCACGTAACTCCAGGCCGTCAGCGTCCCCTCCTGCGAAACCTCGACCCATTCCGCGGTGTCCACGAAGCAGCGCGGGCAGAAGCTCCGGGCCGGCACGAGGGTCCTTCCGCATTGCATGCATTTTGTCCCGAATAGCCTCTTTTCGGCCATCCCCTCGAAGAAACGGGTCCATACAGGACCGTAGGACAGTTCGTAGGGCAAGCGGATCTCGGTCATCAGGGTCTTGTATTCCTTGGCCATGCCTGTTCCTCCCTCCTCTCGTTCCCGCCGCTCCGGCGGCGGGCCACCATCAGGGGCCGAAGGATCGACGGGGATCCTGCGGATTTCCCATCCCGGAAGGCCGCCCATGTGGCCCGGCGGGAATCGTATTTCCGGGCCGCGCTAACGCTCCGCCCCAAGAATCATCACACCGTTGAACTGGTCCACACCGCCCATCGCGTGGCTGAGCGCCAGCTTTGCCCCGGGGATCTGGTGGTCGCCCGCCCGGCCCATCACCTGGAGGGCGGCCTCCGCCGTCCGGATCAGTCCCGTTGCCCCGATCGGGTTCGTGCAGAGCGTCCCGCCGGACGGATCGCAGGGGAGCTCCCCGTCGCGGCCGAAGATCCCCTTCAGGACAAGGTCCGGCGATTCCCCGAGACCGCAGAAACCGAAACACTCGTAGAAGAGCATCTCCTGGAACGTGAAGGGATTGTACACCTCCGCCACGTCGAGCTCCCGCCGCGGTTCGCGGATTCCGGCCTGGTCATAGGCCTGTCTGGCCGCCTGTACCGCGCTCTGCCAGACCCCCTTGTCCGAATCGCCGAAGAAATACTCCTCCCCCCGGTAGCCGACCCCCCTCACCCAGGCCGCCTTCCGGCCCAGTTTCCGCGCCTTCTCCTCGGACGCGAAGATCACCGCGCAGGCCCCATCTGAATTGGGACAGACATCGAGGAGCCGCACCGGATAGGTGATCAGGCGCGACTGCTTCACGTCGTCCATCGTCACCCGGAGTTTCACATGGGCATAGGGGTTGTCGAAGGCGTCATCGTGGTGGGTCACGGAGATGTAGGCCGCCGCATCCCGGATCTTCTCCTCGGGGATGCCGTAGCGCGCCGCCCACATCTGGGACTGCATGGAGAAGACTCCCGGCGCGCCGGCGATGAAATAGCGCTGGTAAAAGGGCTCGACCACCGTCGTCATCGTCGCCTGGGAGTTGCCCTCGTTCATCTTCTCATGCCCGACCGCGAGCACCAGGTCCGCCATCCCCGACGCGACCCAGTAATAGGCCGTGTGGGCGATCGAGATCCCCGTGGAGCCGCAGGTTTCGGTCTTGAGGATCGGCTTGCCCACGGCCTGCATGGCGTCGGCAAAATAGAAATGGGTCAGGGCGATCCCCTCCATCATTGACGGCATCGTCCCTGAGACGACGCCGTCAATGTCGGCCGGAGACAACCCCGTATCCTCGAAAACCCGGAGGACGGCCTCCCGGACGAGGTCCGGATAGGAGATCTCCGTCCGCCGGCCATGATGTGTCTGTCCCACGCCGACAATCGCCACAGCTCTTCCCATCGTTCCCCCTCCCTCAGATTCCGACGATCGCCACCGCGTGGCACTGGCCCGCAAAACCGTGGGTCCCGTGCGCCAGCGCCGTCCTGACCTCCCGATCGACCTGGTGCTCCCCCGCCTCCCCCCGGATCTGGAGAACCGCTTCCACCAGGCGCTGCAGTCCACGCGACACGTAGGGATTGTTGGCCAGGACGCCGCCCGAAGGGTTGACCGGCAGGTCCCCGCCCCGCCGCGTTTTTCCGCTCTCGAGGAGCTTTCCTCCCTGACCCTCGCCGCAGAACCCGAGATCCTCGCACCAGAGGAGTTCCTGAAACGCGTACGGTTCCGTGATCTCCGCCAGGTCGATCTCCCTCCCGGGATCGCCGATTCCAGCCATCCGGTAGGCCCGGCCGGCCGCTGCGCGGAGCTGTCCCCGGAGGAGGTCCCGGTCCCCGAGGAAGGAGGCGTCGAGCGAGCTGCCGAACCCCTTGAACCAGACCGGACGGTCGGTGAGCGCCGCGGCCTTTTCCTCCGAGGCGAGGAGCAGGGCCACCATCCCTTCGGACTTCGGCGCGACCTGCAGGGCAGTCAGCGGATCGCAGATCCGCTCCGCGGAGAGGACCTGCTCCGCGGTATATCTCCCCTTCCGATGCGCATAGGGATTGCCCAGGGCGTTCCCGAGGTTCTTGACGGCGACCTCGGCGCACTGTTCCTCGCGGATCCCGTAGCGCTCCATGTAGAGCCGCATCTGAAGCGCCGCGGCCAGGGTCTCCTGAAGGCCCACGCCCCGCTGGTAGAAAGGATCGGCGAACATCAGCGTGCAGGTGTCGTTCGGCGGATTCTCCGACCCCTTGCAGAGCGCCATGACTAGGGCCGTGTCGTACTGGCCGGAGAGGATCCGCATGACCCCGTAAAAGAAGGCAAACAGGGATTCGCCGTCCTGGCGCGAGGCGTTCTTGAGAAAGGCCCCGGTCGTTTCCCAGTAATAGGAGTTGGCGCAGGAGATCCCCCCGTGAAAGATGTCGGAGGAGGCCGTGACGATTGTCCCCAGATCGTCTCGCCGGATCCCGGCCTTGTCGAGCACCTCCCTCGCGACGCGGTACGCCTGGTCGTAGAAATTGTCCTTCGATTCGGCACCCGGGCTCTGCGCGACCGATGCAATGGCCACCCTGTTCGTCATGGCTTTCTTCCTTTCCGAAAAATGGATCCGGCGCCCGCGGAACGGTCCCCCTTCTCCGGGGAGATACGCCCCTCCGCCGCGCGAAGAAACCTCTGCCTCGGGCGATACCGGCTGAAAAGGTCCGCACACTCTCCGGGAACGCCCCTCCGCGCGTCAACCCATACAGGAAATCTTCGGTCTCCGGTGTCACGGCCAATGAACCACAAATTGATTGACAAGTCAATCAAAAATCGGTACAGTGATTCAAAAAGGGAGGGAAGACCATGCCTGAAGATCCGAAGCAGTCCATCGAGTTGGGCTATACCTATGATCAGCTCCAGGTCGGGATGTCCGCCTCCTTCAGCAAGACGATCAGCGAGACGGACGTCTATCTCTTTGCCGGAATCTCCGGCGACTTCAACCCGATGCATCTCAACGAGGAGTTCGCCAAGTTGACCCCCTTCAAGACCCGCATCGCGCATGGCGCGCTGCCTCAGAGTCTGATCGCGCCGGTTCTCGGGATGAAGCTTCCCGGCCTGGGAACCGTCGCCCTGGAGGTCAACTGCCGTTTTCGGGCCCCGACCTTCTTCGGGGATACCGTGACGGCCACGGCGGAAGTCGAGGAAAAACTCGAAAAGCGGAAATGGGTCCGGATGAAATGCACTTGGACGAACCAGCGGCAGGAACTCGTCGCCGAGGGGCACGCCCTGGTGATTCCCCCCATGGCCTTCTGAAAAGGACCGGCGGAGCTTCATCCATCAGGTCTGGATCGCAGCGGTCGGCCCCGTGGATGAACGCCGGCAATAAAGGGCCGGGTGCCTTGGAAATCCCCCGCTTTCCCCCTGCACTGCTGGGAGGGTCGCCATGAAAGAGAATCTGCCGCAGATCTTCCGAAATCAGGCCCGGCGCTACGCCAGCCGGCTGGCGGTCGAGAAACGGCGCAAGGGGCGCTGGGAGGGATGGAGCTGGGAGACCTACTATGAAACGGCGCTCTGTATCGGTCTCGGGCTGTACGATCTGGGCGTGAGGAAGCGGGACCGCGTCGCCCTGCTCAGCGAGAACCGCCTGGAATGGATCGCCGCCGACATGGGCATCCTGGGGATCGGCGCCTGCACGGTCCCCCTCTACGTGACCCTTCCCTCGTCCGAAATCGCCTATATCCTCGCCAACTCCGAGGCGAAGATCTTCATCGTGGAAGGTGCCGAGGCGCTTCAAAAGCTGCAGGAAAGGCGCTCGGAATGTCCCTCTTTGGAGAGGATCGTCGTGATCGACCCGGAAGGATGCGATCTGACCGACCGGTGGATCATGGGCTTCGATGAACTCAAAAGCCGCGGACAGGCGCTCGCCTTGCAGATGCCGGAGCTTTTTGAAAAGCTGGGCAACGAGATTCATCCCGACGATCTCGCAACGATCGTCTACACCTCGGGGACCACCGGCCCGCCCAAGGGGGCGATGATCAGCCACAGCAACATCCTGGCCGTGTTCGACGCGCTCGATGCAGTCGTCCCCGCCTTCGACCAGGACGAAACTGTCCCCTTCCTGCCCCTCTGCCACGTCTTCGAGAGGGTCGCCGGCCACCTCTACGGCATGAAGGTCGGCATCACCTCCCACTACACCGAAAGTTTCGATACCATTCTGGAGGACATCCAGGCGAAGAGGCCGACGATCATCCTGGCGGTGCCGCGGGTCTGCGAGAAGATCTACGCGCGGATCCTGGCCCAGGTCCATGGACAACCCCCCTGGAAGCAGAGGATCTTTTACTGGGCGAGAGGAATCGGCGCCGAGGTCAGCGCCCTCCGGGAGCGGAAGAGGCCCGTCCCCCCGCTCCTATACCTTCGCCACCGCCTAGCGGACCGCCTCATCTACCGGAAACTTCGGGATCGGCTCGGAGGCCGGGTCCGCTGGATCACGGCGGCCGGAGCGCCGCTTTCCCGCGAGATCGAGGATTTTTTCAACGCCTCGGGGATCTTCGTCATCGAGGGGTACGGGCTGACCGAGAGCACGGCACCTGTCAGCCTGAACGTCATGGATGCCTACCGTTTCGGAACGACCGGAAAGCCCCTTCCCTGCAACGAGGTCCGGATCGCCCCGGACGGAGAGATCCTGGTCCGCGGCGGCAACATCTTCCAGGGGTACTGGCGGATGCCGGAACAGACGCGGGAGGCGCTGACCCAAGACGGCTGGCTGAGAACGGGCGACATCGGACGCCTGGACGAGGACGGGTTCCTGATCATCACCGACCGGAAGAAGGACCTGATCATCACCGCCGGGGGAAAGAACATCGCCCCGCAGAACATCGAGGGGTTGTTCCTGAAGGATCCCCTCTTCGAACACATAGTGGTCATCGGGGACCGGAGGCGATACCTGACCGCCCTCATTTCACTGAACTGGATGGAAGCGGAAAGGCTGGCCCGGGAGAAGGGACTGCTCTTCTCCGCGCCGGAGGAACTCCCCGACCGGGAAGACTTTCTGGCCCTTGTGGAGGAGCATGTGGCGGAGAGGAACCGGCACCTCTCCCGGGTGGAAACGATCAAGGCCTGCCGGATCCTGCCCCGCCCCCTCTCGGAAAAAACGGGAGAGCTGACGCCGTCGCTGAAACTGAAGCGAAAGGTGATCCTGGAGAAGTACCGGGAGCTGGTCGAGAGCATGTATCCGCCCGAAGTCCCTTAGCTCTCGGGGATTGTCGGATTCCCAAGCCGCCGCTAAGCGACCGTCCAGGTCGTGGCCAGCGGAGAGTCCTGGAGGATCACCCCCTGATCGGCGAGCCCCTTCCGGATCTCGTCGGCCCTCCGCCAATCCTTCCTCTCCCGCGCCTGACGCCTTTCCTCGATGAGGCGCCCGATCTCCCCCACGGAGAGACCCCGCTTTGCCGCCTCCCGTTCACGGTCGAGGCACAGGTAGGAATCCGCCTCCTCCCGGAAAAGACCGAGCACGGCGCCGATTTCCCGAATCGTCTCTTCCGCCTGGGATGCAGCCGCAGGAGAGATGGCCCGCTTGCTTTCCGCGAGAACCGCATTGATCGCACGCACGGTTTCGAAGAGGTGGCCGATCGCCCGGGCGGTGTTGAAATCGTCGTCCATCGCCTCCCGGAACCGCTCCCGGAGTTCCCGCAGGGAATCGTCCAGGCCTTGGTCCTTCCCGGCTCCGGGGGGCGCTCCCCCGGAGCCGGCGAGATCCCGCAGGCTTTTCAGCGGAGAATAGAACCGGGCCATTGCCTGCCTCGCCTCGGACAGGGCGGCGTCGGAAAAATCGACGGGGCTCCGGTAGTGGCTCTGCAACAGGAAGAGGCGGAGGACCTCTGGATGACTCTGTTTCAGAATATCCCGGATGGTGAAGAAGTTGCCGAGGGACTTCGACATCTTCTCGCTGTTCACCCGGACGAATCCGTTGTGGACCCAGTAACGGGCCAGGGGAACACCGGTGGCGCCATCCGACTGGGCAATCTCGTTTTCATGATGGGGAAAGACCAGGTCCTCACCTCCACCGTGGATGTCGAAGGTGCTCCCCAGGTACCTCTGGCTCATCGCGGAGCACTCCAGGTGCCATCCAGGCCGGCCGGGGCCCCAGGGACTCTTCCAGCGGGGCTCCCCTTCCCGGCTCGCCTTCCAGAGGGCAAAATCGAGGGGATAGCGTTTTTTCTCGTTCACGTCGACACGGGCGCCGGCCTGCATCTCTTCGATCCCCCGGCCGGAGAGCTTTCCATACTCCCGGAATTGCGCCACCGCATAGTAGACATCCCCGTCCACCTCGTAGGCCAGCCCCTTGTCGATCAGGGTGGAGACGAGAGAGATCATCTCTTCGACATGCTCCGTCGCCCGGGGTGTAAATGTGGGGCGCTCGACGCCGAGGGCCTCCATGTCCCGATCGTGCTCGCGGATGTACCTCTCGGCGACTGCTTCAATCCCCAGTTGCTCCCGGCGGGCCTTCTCGATGATCTTGTCGTCGACATCGGTGAAGTTCTTCACGTAGGTCACCGTGTATCCGCGCCAGCGAAGATAGCGGGCGATCACGTCAAAGACGACGGCCGAGCGGGCATGTCCCACGTGACAGAGGTCGTAGGCCGTAATCCCGCATACGTAGATCCCGACCTTCCCCTCCTCCAGGGGCGAAAACATCTCTTTCTTCCGGGACTGGGTGTTGAAGATCCTCAGCGGCATCGCGTCCTCCAGACGGTTCAGGGGAAAAGGGCCACGCGGGGAAGACCGGTCTCCTCGGCGAGACCGGACATCAGATTCATGTTCTGGATCGCCTGACCGGAAGCCCCCTTGATCAGGTTGTCGATGACCGAAACGACGATCAGCCGCCCGGTCCGGCTGTCCACGGTCACGCCGATAACACAGCAGTTCGACCCGACGACCGACGAGAGATTGGGAAACTGGCCCGCGGGGGAGATCCGGACGAAGGGTTCTTCCCGGTAAAACTCCCGGTAGAGGGAGGTCGCCTCCCCGGCCGTCACCTTTTTCCCCAGCGTCGCGTAGATCGTGCTGAGGATCCCCCGTTTGACCGGCAGCAGATGCGGGGTGAAAGTGATCCGGATCTCCTTTCCCGCCAGGAGGCCGAGTTCCTGCTCGATCTCCGGTGTATGCCGGTGTCCGCCGATCTTGTACGCCTTGAAGCCGCCCTCCACCTCGCAGTAGAGAGAAGCGATCTGGGGCTCCCGGCCCGCTCCGCTGACGCCCGACTTCGAGTCCGCCACGATCGATCCGGGATCGATCCAGCCGGCACGCAGAGCGGGCGCCAGGCCCAAAATGACGCTGGTCGGATAGCAACCCGGGTTGGCAACCAAGGCGGCATTTCGAATCCGCTCTCGGTACAGCTCCGGTAGCCCGTACACGGCATCTCTGAGCAGGGCGGCGGCCGTATGCCGTCCGTACCAAGCCTCGTACGTGGCCTCTTCGCGGAGGCGAAAATCCGCGCTGAGATCGACGACCCTCCGTCCGGCCCGGACAAAGACGGGCGCAAATTCCATGGAGACGCCGTGGGGAAGGGCGAGAAAAATGAAATCGGCCATCCCGGCGATCTCCTCGGGCGTAGCATCGCTGTAAACGAGGTCCGTCAGTCCGGCCAGCGCGGGGTAAACCTCGGAGACCGGAACCCCCGCAAACCTCCGCGACGTCGCCGCCGCAACTTTCGCCTTGGGATGACCGACGAGCAGTCTCAGCAGCTCCTGCCCGGTATATCCGCTCCCTCCGTATATGCCGACTCTGATCACCGCCCACCTCCAAAAGACCGCGAAAAAAAAGGGAGGCCTCAGCCTCCCAGGGGTTTATCTCTTTGAGAACTGGAACCGTTTCCTGGCCCCGGGCTGTCCATATTTCTTCCTTTCCTTGATGCGCGAATCCCGCGTCAGGAAACCGGCTTTTTTCAGAGCC
>JBFYYH010000066.1:0-3427 GCA_041310125.1 Syntrophaceae bacterium
CTTCCGATCTTGATGGTGGGTCTGTTTCTGGCCTTCTCGGCAACGGGCTTCGCGGCGACGGCCAAGTACAACTGGAAACTGGCCTCGGTGCTTCCCGATACGCACCCGGTCCACAAGGCCCTGACCTACTTTGCCGACGAGGTCGGCAAGGCAACCAAGGGGGAGGTGAAGATCACGGTCTATCCGGCGGGCCAGCTCGGACAGGAAAAAGACTACATCGAAGGGGTCAAGGTGGGGGCGATCGAAATCACCAAGGTGTCTTCCGCGCCGCTCGGACAGTTCGCTCCGAGCCTGCAAGTGGTCAGCCTGCCCTTCATCTGGCGCAACGGCGATCACCAGCACGCGGTTCTCGACGGCGCCATCGGGGCCCGGTTGATGAAGGATCTCGAGAAAAACGGGTTCAAGGGGCTCGCCTTCCTGGATGCCGGCTTCCGCAACGTGACCTCTCAGGTGGGGCCGGTGAAGGTCCCGGCGGACCTGAAAGGACAGAAGATTCGGGTGATGCAGAGCAAACCCCTGATCGACACGATCAACGCCTTTGGCGCCACCGCGGTGCCGATGGGGCAATCGGAAGTCTATGTCGGCCTGCAGCAGAAGGTCATCGACGGCTGGGAGAACAACGAGCCGACGGTCCTGACCTTCAACATGCAGGAAGTGTGCAAATATTTCTCCTACACCCGCCACACCTCGATCCCGGACATCATGGTGATGAGCAAGTCGGTCTTCGATTCGACTCCGAAAAACATCCAGAAAGCGATCCTCGATGCGGCGGCGAAGACCGTTCCCTATCAGCGGAAGATCTGGGCCGCCTACATAGACGATGCGGTCCAGCAGCTCAAGGCGAAGGGGATGGTCTTTAACGAAGTGAACAACATCCGGGATTTCCAGGCCCTCGCCAAACCGATCTACAAGGAATTTGAACCGGTCGTCGGGGCGGACCTGATCGATGCGATCGTCAAGCACAAATAGTCCTTCCCGCATTTCATTCCAAGGGCTGCGGTCGCGGGCCGTGCCGGCCCGCGACCATAACCTTTCCCGGGGGAGAAGGAAAATCGTGCCGGAGAAGTGGATGGATATCCTGGATCGTCTGGAGCGGTTCATCACCGCCGCCACGGCCGTCATCATGATCGTCCTCTCGGCGTTGATCTGCTGGCAGGTGTTCTCCCGGTACGTGCTGAACGCCAGCCCGTTCTGGATTGAGGAGATCTCCGTGATCTCCCTGATGTGGATCGGACTGCTGGGGGCCGCCGCCTGCGTCTGGAGCGAATCCCACATGAGCCTGGAGCTGGTGGTGTCGCGGCTGCCCGACACGGTCCGGATCTGGCTGCGGGCGGCCACGGACATCGTGATCGGGGTGTTTGCCCTGTTCCTCTGCGAACGGGGCATTTTCCTGGTCCAAAAGACGATGAGCGGAACCCTCTCTTCCCTGCCGCTTGCCGTCGGGTACACCTATCTGGTCCTCCCCATCGCGGGGGGACTGATGGTCCTCTTCGCCGGGGTCCGGGCCGTCACCGGGGTCACCCGTTTCTACGCGGCAAGGAGGGGGGTCCGGAATGGTTGAATCCGTGATCCTGATCGGCTCCTTCCTGGTCCTGATCCTGCTCGGCGTTCCGATCGCGTTCAGCCTGGGAATCGCGGCGCTGCTGACGGCGCAGTACGCGGGGCTGGGAACGGCGATGATCGTTCAGCGCGTCGGATCCGGCATGCAGTCCTTCCCCCTGCTGGCGATTCCGCTCTTCATTCTGGCGGGCGCCATCATGGCCAGGGGCGGGGTCGCCCGGCGGATTGTCGATTTCGCCTACATCGTCGTCGGCCCCTTTCCCGGGGGGCTGGCGATGGTGAACTGCATCGATTCAATGTTCTTCGGAGGCGTTTCCGGTTCCGCCGTGGCGGATATCTCCTCGACCGGTCCGATCATGATCCCGATGATGGTCCAGAAAGGATACGACAGGGAGTTTGCCACCGCCCTGACCGTCGCCTCTTCCGTCCAGGGGATCATCATCCCCCCGAGCCACAACATGGTCATCTACGCGATGGTCGCCGGAGGGGTTTCCATCGGGAAGCTGTTCCTGGCCGGGTACATCCCCGGAATGCTGATGGGGGTTCTTCTGGCGATCACCTGTTACATCCTGGCGCTGAAGCGGGGCTATCCCCGGGAAAAGAGGCCGCCGCTCAGGGAGTCGCTGATCATTCTCCGGGACGGCCTGTTGAGCCTTTTTGCGGCGGTGATCATCGTCGGCGGAATCGCCTTCGGCATCTTCACCGCCACGGAGGCCTCCGCGGTCGCGGTGTTTTATGCCGCCTTTCTGGGACTTGTGGTCTACCGCGAGATGAAAATTGTCGATCTGTGGCCGATTTTTTTTCGATTCGGTCAAGACCACGGCGATCGTGATGCTGCTGATCGGTTGCGCGTCCGCCTTTGCCTGGATGATGACCTTCCTCCACATCCCGACCCTGGTGACCCGTTTCTTCTTGTCGATCAGCGACAATCCGTTCGTCATTTTGCTCCTGATCAACATTCTGCTGGTGTTCCTGGGGGCGATCATGGATGTGGCGCCGCTGATCGTGATCGTCACGCCGGTGCTGCTTCCGGTGGTCCAGGCGGTGGGCATGAGCCCGGTGACCTTCGGGATCGTGCTGATGGTGAATATGGCGATCGGCCTCACCACCCCGCCGGTCGGGGCCGGGCTTTTCGTCGGCTGCACCGTGGGGAAGACCACGATGGAAAAGTGCACCCGGTCGATGCTGTTGCTGTGGCCGGCCATGCTGATCGTCCTTCTCCTGACGACCTACATCCCCTGGCTGACCACGGCGCTGCCGAACTGGCTGATGCCCTGAGGCGCAGCCGCCGGAATCGCGATTCTCAAGTTGCACAAAGGGTTCGGATCGCGGTATGGTTCCGTTGCCGCAGGCGTAAAATCATCAAAAAAGGCAGGAGAAAATATCACCCAGTCATCAGCGGCGGGAGGAACGAAACATGGGACGAACCATCATCATGGATGAAAATCGGCTTTTCCCCAGCGATCCCACGCAGCGGGGGATCGCCCGCCGTCTGTACGGCGAGGTCCGGGACCTGCCCATCGTCAGCCCCCACGGTCACACCGATCCCCGGTGGTATGCGGACGATCTCGCCTTTTCCAATCCCGCAGAGCTGTTCCTGATCCCGGACCACTACCTCTTCCGGATGCTCTACAGCCGGGGCGTTCCCCTGGAAAAACTCGGCGTCCCCCGGGCAGACGGAGGCCCGGTCGAAACCGATCCCCGGAAGATCTGGCGTCTCTTCGCGGAGCATTATCATCTCTTCCGGGGAACCCCCTCCCGGATGTGGCTCGACCACGTCTTCTTCTTCCTCTTTGGAATCGAGGAGCGCCTCGATCCGGCGAACGCGGACGAGACCTACGACCGGCTCGCGGCGGCGCTCGCCCTT
>JBFYYH010000067.1:0-5472 GCA_041310125.1 Syntrophaceae bacterium
TTCGGAAAATGAATCGGGGATTCGGCGATGATCACGTCGGAGCGGGTCGCACCCCCGCGCGCCTCCGGACCATAGGACTGGGATTGAACGGCAATGAGGTGTTCATGCAGCACGGCCGCCTCGGCCAGAATGATCGCGGCCGTAATCACCCCCTGACCGCCTGAACCGGAAAACACCATTCGGCATCTTTCCATAAATCACTTCCCCTTCATTGCCCGTTCAATGATCTTCTGATACTCGGCGCAGTACTCCGGCATCTCCTTCTTCACGAAGATCCCCCGCTCGATCAGAGACGGATTCTCCTGCTTCGCCTTGGAACCGATCGGGGTGGTGTTGTTCTTCAACCGCTCCATCATTTCCACCGCGCCCCCCTCCTTGTTCTTTCGCCCGTAGTAGGTCGGGCAGGGCGACATCACCTCCACGACCGAGAACCCCTTGTGGCGGATCGCCTCTTCCAGGATGTCGGGAAGCTGCTGGACGTGGTACGACGTGCCGCGCGCCACGAAGGTGGCGCCGGCGGCCGTCGCCATGTGGACCACGTCAAACTCATTGTCAATGTTCGTGTAGGGGGCGGTCGTCGCCATAGTGCCGTAGCTCGACAGGGGGGAGTACTGGCCGCCCGTCATCCCGTACACCCGGTTGTTCATCACGATCGCCGTCATATCGATGTTGCGGCGGCAGGCGTGGATGAAGTGGTTGCCGCCGATCGCCAGGGCATCGCCGTCCCCCATCGGCACCAGCAGCGTCAATTCCGGGCGGCTCATCTTCACCCCGATGGCGAAGGCCAGCGCCCGCCCGTGGAGCGTGTGCAGCGTATGAAAGTCGAGGTACCCGGCGATCCTGGACGAGCATCCGATCCCCGACACCATCACGAGATCGTTTTTCTTCAATCCCATGTTTTCGATCGCGCGCAGGAGGCCGTTCAGCACGACCCCGTGCCCGCAGCCCGGACACCAGATGTGGGGGAAAAACCGTTCCCGGATGTATTCTTTGATGGCCATGTCAGACTCCTTTGCCCTGGATCAGCCGCAGGATGTTCCGGATATCCATCGGGTTGATCATCACCCCGTCCACGCGGTTGGCCAGGAACACCTTCTCGGGATTTTCCACCGCCGACTTGACCGACTGCAGAACCTGGCCCATGTTCATCTCCACCACCACCACGTAGCGGGCATTCCGCGTCTTTTCCCTGACCAGCGCCGAGGGGAACGGCCAGAGCGTCTGCAGCTCCAGCAGACCCACTTTTTCTCCGTGCTTGCGGCAGTCCGTCACCATGTGCAGCGCCGAGCGCGCCGAGGCGCCGTACGAGATGAGAAGCATCTCCGCGTCCTCGACGAAGTGTTCTCGGTAGCGCGTCACCGCGTCCACATGGTTTTCGATCTTGTCCACCAGGTGTCGCAGCAGATCGTGGACCACCTCCGGCTTGTCCGAAGGGAATCCCCACATGTCGTGGAACAGCCCGGTCACGTTGTAGCGGTGGACGCCGCCGAAGTCGGACATCGGCAAACGGCCGTCTTCCCGCTGCAGGTAGGGATGGTAATCCACCCCCTCCTTGACCGAGGTCTTCAGCCTTTCCACCAGGGGTATTTCCCCCGGTTCCGGAATCTCCAGCCGCTCGCGCATGTGGCCGATCACCTCGTCGTAGAGGAGGATCACCGGTGTCCGGTAGGTCTCCGAGAAGTTGAAGGCGTCCACCGTGGTCGAAAAGACGTCCTGGTGGTTCGAGGCGGTCAGCGCGATGATCGCATGGTCCCCGTGCGTTCCCCAGCGCGCCTGGTTCACGTCCCCCTGGCTCACCTTGGTCGGCAGTCCGGTCGATGGTCCTCCCCGCTGCACGTTCACGATAACGCAGGGGATTTCGGCCATGATCGCGTATCCGAGCGCCTCCTGCATTAAAGAAAAGCCCGGACCGCTGGTGGCCGTCATCACCTTGCTTCCCGTCAGCGACGCGCCGATGATCGCGCAGATCGAGGCGATCTCGTCCTCCATCTGGATGAACTTCCCCCCATTCTCCGGCAGTCGGCTCGACAACAGTTCCGCGATCTCCGTCGAGGGGGTGATCGGGTACCCCGCGAAGAAATCCAGGCCGGCGTAAAGCGCCGCTTCCACGCAGGCCTCATTTCCCTGGACAAACGTCAATTGGCCGCCCATATCAGTCCTGCTCCGTCAGTACTTCGATCGCCAAATCCGGGCACCTCAGCTCGCACAGCTTGCAGCATACGCAATCCTGAGGCCTCACCGCCACCACCTTGTCCTGGTCATCGAGCTCCAGGACCTTCTTGGGACAAAAATGCACGCAAATCATGCATCCCTTGCACCAGTCCCTGTTGATCAGATGCTCCTTCAGCTTCAGCTTCGCCATAGGCCTTCCCGTCCTGTCGAGATCCTCAAAGGGGAACCCTTCCTGCGGCAGCAATCCGCTGTCCCTGCAAAGCCAGGATTCCTGGATGATGGTGGAGATTCTTCACGATAGACCATTTCTTTCGAAGAAGCGCCCCCGGCGGATGAAAACGGATGGATGGAAAACGGGGACAGGGGGATAAAATCCCTCTGCTGCCGTCTGTTGAAATGGTCCGCCCGGAAGGCGGGATGATTCATGTCGGATTGAATGGGGATTTCTCCTAGAAACGCGACCAGTATAGTAGAAGCGTGTCCGCAAGTCAACAGGATTCCGGACACAGGATTCCGGACGAAAATTCAGGCAAGAAGACCCTTGAACAATGCCGCCGCAGGGTTACTCCCGCGGAAGCGGGAGTCCGGAAGATCTTG
This sequence comes from Syntrophaceae bacterium, assembly GCA_041310125.1. Lineage (GTDB taxonomy): Bacteria > Desulfobacterota > Syntrophia > Syntrophales > UBA5619 > JAKAFS01. The sequence goes on from JBFYYH010000067.1 coordinate 2,770, forward strand.
AAAGGACTGAATTCCCGTTTTCGAGGCAATGGCGATTTGCCGGGTTTCGGGACAAACGCAAAGGTCTCGCAAATTCGAAAATAAATGTGTATGATCGGCCCGGCCCGAAGAGAAAGGGTTCCTGTTCTTTTACCGGCATGTAACCAACAGACAGGCATCACGGTTCGCAAGAATCGTCCCGCCCCGCTCCGGCGCCTCCCGTCGCAGGCGCGGGATCTTTGAATTTCAAAGGAGGGAAGGTCCTATGTACGAAACGAAGCCCTGGTTGAAGTTTTACGGCGACATTCCCGAGAGCATCGACTACCCGCGGGTGACGATGTACGAGGCCCTGCTGCAGACGATCTCCCGGAATCCGGAGGCCGTTGCCTATGATTTCTTCGGCACCACCGCCACCTACCGGCAATTCGGCGGAGAGATCGACCGCTGTGCGGATGCGATGGCGGGCCTGGGGCTGAAAAAGGGCGACCGGATCACGATCTCGATGCCCACCTGCCCGCAGGGGATCATCTGCTTCTACGCGGCCAACAAGCTGGGCGCCGTGGCGAGCATGATCCACCCCCTCTCCCCAGCGAAGGAGGTCGAGTTCTACCTGAACACCGCCAAGAGCCGCTTCGCCCTCACCCTCGATGCCTTCTACGGAAGATTCAAGGAGGTTCAGGACAGGACGGAACTCAAAACGCTCATCCTCTGCCGGATCCCCGATTACCTTCCCCTGGTCAAGAAGATCGGCTTCAACCTGACGAAGGGGCGGAAGATCCCGCCGGTCCCCGAGGACAAGCTGGTCGTCTGGTGGAGCGATCTGATGAAGAAGGGCCACCCGCCGACGCCGAAGGCCGAGATGGGCGCGGACGAGATGGCCGTCATCCTCTTCAGCGGCGGGACGACGGGCGTTCCGAAGGGGATCATGCTCTCCAATTACAACTTCATCAGCGAGGGGATGCAGGTCTCCGTCTGGGGGAGTCTGGGAGGCGGGGATGCGATCCTCGCAATCCTCCCCATCTTCCACGGCTTCGGCCTCGGGGTCTGCATCAACGCCGCCTTCATGGGCGGGGGGAAGAGCATCCTCGTTCCCCAGTTCACGCCCGAGATCGTCGCCGACCTGATCAAGAAGAAGCGGCCGAACTTCGTCGTCGGTGTTCCCACCCTCTTCGAGGCCCTCAGCTCCAACCCCGTCTTCCAGAAGACCGATCTGAGCTGTCTGAAGGCGACCTTCAGCGGCGCGGATCCGCTTCCCCGGCCGGTCCAGGAGCGGTTCGAGGCCGTCGTGAAACAGCAGGGCGGGAACGTCCAGCTTCTGGAGGGCTACGGTCTCACGGAGGCGGTGACGGCGATCATGGCGACGCCGCTCAACCAGTACCGCGAGGGGAGCGTGGGGCTGCCCTTCCCGGACATGCTGGCCAAGATCGTGAAGAGCGGGACGACGGAGGAGGCCCCCGTCGGCGAGGAGGGGGAGATCTGTCTCCACGGCCCGGCGGTGATGCTGGGCTACCTCGACCAGCCGGAGGAGACGGCCAACACACTCAAAACCCATGCCGACGGGAAGGTCTGGCTCCACACCGGCGACATCGGGACGATGGATACGGACGGGTTCTTCTACTTCAGGCTGCGGCAGAAAAGGATGATCAAATCCTCCGGGATGAACGTCTATCCCGCCCAGGTGGAGGACATCCTCTACAAACATCCCGCCGTCGCGAAGGCCTGCGTGATCGGCGTCCCCGACGAGAAGCAGGTCCAGCGGGTGAAGGGGTTCGTCGTCCTGAAGGACCCCGCCAAGGCCTCCCCGGAGCTGGAACAGACGCTGATCGCCCACTGCCAGGAGCATCTGATCCGCTGGAGCTGCCCCCGAGAGATCGAGTTCCGGTCCGACCTGCCCTGCACGCTGGTCGGGAAGATCGCCTTCACGACCCTGGAGCAGGAGGAGGTCGCCAGACTCAAGGCGGAAGGGAAGTTCTGCGGCGAATGATTTTCGCCGCATCAGAAGAGCCTTGAAAATGACTTTCCCTTTTCATCGCGCTGAACGAAAAACATTTTCACCATTTCATAAGGAGGAGGGATGAAGTCCATCGATGAATGCCGCGAGATCCTCAAGGATCCGGACGGGTATGTGAAAAGGCTCAAGCGGGAAAGCGGGCGGAAGGTGGTCGGGACCTTCTGCTCCTACGCGCCGGAGGAGATCCTCCTCGCTGCCGGGGCCCACCCCTACCGGCTCTTCGGATCGGGGGAGAAGATCCGCCTGGCCGAGGCCCACCTCCAGTCCTACTGCTGTTCCCTGGTGAGGGGCGCGCTGGAGGACGCCCTGGCCGGCCGTCTCGATTTCCTGGACGGGGTCGTCTTTCCCCACACCTGCGACTCGATCCAGCGGCTCTCCGACATCTGGCGCCTCAATATCCCTTTCGGTTTCCACCTCGACTTGGTCCTCCCGGTGAAGCTGGACACCGAGGGTGCGAAGCGGTACATGGTCGATGTCCTGATGAGGTTCCGCACGGAGCTGGGAACAAAACTGGGCGTGAACATCTCCGATGACGACCTCCGGGGCGCGATCCGGACCTATAACCGGATTCGAAGCGCCTGGTCACGGATCGACCGCCTCCGGGGCGAACGGCCGGAGATCCTCCCGGGGAGCGATTTCTATGCCCTGACGCGGGCCGCGATGGTCCTGGAGCGGGGCAGGGCGGCGGATCTCTTCGAGGAGGCCGCGGCGGA
>JBFYYH010000068.1:0-4715 GCA_041310125.1 Syntrophaceae bacterium
GTCAAGAAAAAAGTGCTGCCCGGAAATTCCATTTTGTGGTAGAAGGCGCCATACTTGAAAGACTGGCCCATGTTTCTGAACTGTTGAACTGTTGCGGGGAGGAAGGATGATGGAGATTGCGGTGGTCGGCATCGGAGGCGTCGGCGGATATTTCGGGGGAAAACTCGCCCTGAAATATGCGGGATCGCCGGGGCACCGTGTGGTCTTCATCGCCCGGGGGGAGCACCTTGCGGCGATCCGGAAGGAAGGCCTCCGGCTCGGGACGGTGGAAGGAGACTTCCGGGTTCAACCCGACCTGGCGACGGACGACCCGGCCGAAGCCGGCGCCTGCGATCTGGTTTTGATCTGTGTGAAGGAATATCACCTCGAGGCGGCCGCCGCCTCCCTCGCGCCGCTGCTGCACGACCGGACGTTGGTCCTGCCTCTTCTCAACGGGGTGGACATCTCCGAGAGGCTCCGGGCGATCCTTTCCCGTGGAGTCGTCCTCAGCGGCTGCGTCTACATTTCGACCTTCCTCTCGGCGCCGGGCGTCGTCCGGCAGGTCGGCGGAAGCTGTCAGCTCTTTTTCGGTCCGGACGACGGGGATGCGGAGCCGTACCGCTTTCTGGAAACGCTCCTCAAGGAGGCGGGGATCAAGGCCGAGCTTATGGGAGAGATCGCCGTTTCCCTCTGGACGAAATACCTCTTCGTGAGCCCGATGGCCGGGGTGACGTCGCGGATGGCGAAATCCTTCGGCGGCGTCATGGAGGACGAGAAGGGCAGGGGGCTGGTCCGGGGGCTGATGGAGGAGATCGCGGCGCTCGCCCGCGCGAAGGGGATTCCGCTTCCCCCCGACAGTATCGAGACCGCCCTCGGGAAGATCGCCCGCTTTCCCTACGAAACGAAATCCTCGATGCAGCTCGACCATGAAAAGGGGAACCGCACGGAGGTGGAGCTGTTCATCGGCTGCGCCGTCCGGGCCGGCCGCGCCCTGGGCGTCCCGACGCCCCTCCATGAGGAGCTGTACGCCGCCCTGAAATAACAAAAAATCCCCAATGTGCCCCTGCGAAGGCCCGGCCTGAACCGTTTTGAAACAGAAGCCTTTTCAGGGTCGGGGCTGCGGTTTGCCGTAGAGGGAGTTCTTGACGATGTATTGCCGGACGGGATCGGGGACGAGGTAGCGGATGTCCCGCGACTCCTTCGCCCGCTGCCGGATGACGCTGGAGGAGATGTCGAGGAAGGTGACCTCCCGGAAAAAGATCGCGTTTCCGGTCGGTCCGCGGAAGCCTTTTGCCGTCTCATCGTAGACGAACCGGGAGGCGGACTCCCGGCCGAGGATCGCCTCCAGGCCCGGGTCGGCGTAGCCCGGCCGGGTCATGACGGAAAAGTGGCACAGCAGCAGCAGCCTCTCCCACTCCTTCCAGGTCCGGATTGCGTGGAAGGCGTCCTGGCCGAGGAGGAAGTAGAGCTCCAGGTTTTCCAGACGGTACTTCTCCAGGATGGTCTCCACCGTCTCCACCGAATAGGAGGTCCCCTCGCGCCGATTCTCGGCATCGGAGAAGGAGAAGGCCGGGTTCCCCTCGATCGCGAGGCGGATCATCTGCTCGCGGTGGTAGAAGGGGGTGATCGCCGCGTTGAGTTTGTGCGGCGGGCGCGAAGCCGGGACGAAGAGGACCCGGTTCAGATCAAAGATCTCCAGCATCTCGGCGGCGCACCGCAGGTGTCCCAGGTGGATCGGATCGAACGTGCCCCCGAAGAGTCCCCATCTCATGTTCTCGCACCCCCGCAATCTTAAAAGTCTCGAAAAAGGGACGGCTTCGTAAAAAAGCCCGCAGGCAAGGCGCGCGAATCACGAGGAATGAGGCGTACCTTGGCGTACGACGCAGTGACGAGGGATGAAGCGCAACGCAGCATCCGGGCTTTTTCTGAAGCCGTCATGTTCTCACCTGCCCGCTTCCATAGACGATGAACTTGCTGGTCGTCAGCTCTTCGAGCCCCATCGGCCCGAAGGCGTGGAGCTTGGTCGTGCTGATCCCGATCTCCGCCCCCAGCCCCAGTTCGAAGCCGTCGCTGAAGCGCGTCGAGGCGTTCACCAGCACCGTGGAGGAGTTCACCTCGCAAAGAAAACGCTGCGCCCTTTCGTAGCTTTCGGTGACGATCGACTCGGTGTGGAGAGAGCCGTACTGCCCGATATGGGCGATGGCGGCGTCGAGATCCTCCACCACGCGGACGGCCAGAACCAGGTCGAGGTATTCCAGGGACCAGTCCTCCTCGGAGGCCGGCTCGATGTCCGGCAGGATCGCCCGGGTTTTTTCGCAGCCGCGAAGGACCACGCCGGCCTTCCGGAGCTCCGCGGCGGCGGCCGGCAGGAACTCCACGGCGGCGGCCTGATGGACAAGGAGGGTCTCCATCGCGTTGCAGACCCCGGGCCGCTGAACCTTGGCGTTCAGACAGATCCGGACGGCCATCGCGAGGTCCGCCCCTTCGTCGACGAAGACATGGCAGACCCCCTTGTAGTGCTTGATGACCGGGATCCTCGAATCCCGGACCACCGCGCGGATCAGCTCCTCCCCGCCGCGGGGGATGATCACGTCGATGAACTCCTCGAGCTGGAGCATCTCATAGACGGCCTGCCGGTCGGTCGTGGGGACCGCCTGGATCGCCGCCTCGGGAAGCGAGAGGTCGCGGAGGATCCCCTGGAGAACGGAGACGATGGCGAGGTTGGAATGGATCGCCTCGGATCCGCCGCGGAGGATGATCGCGTTCCCGGACTTGAGGCAGAGGGCGGCCGCGTCCGCCGTAACGTTCGGGCGGGATTCGTAGATGATGCCGATCACGCCGAGCGGGATCCGCATCCGGCCGACGAGCAGGCCGTTCGGTCGCCTCCACATCGAGCTGACCTTTCCCACCGGATCGGGGAGGGAAGCGACCTCGCGGAGTCCGCAGGCGATGTCGGCGATGGTCTTCTCCCCGAGCGTCAGCCGGTCGATCATCGCCCGGGAGAGGTTCATCTCCCGCGCCGCGGCGAGGTCCCGTTCGTTTTCCCGGACGAGGAAGTCCTGATTGCGGACGAGGGAATCCCCCATCGCCAGGAGCGCCCGGTTCTTCACTTCCGTGGAGAGGCGGGCCAGCCCGGTCGCGGCCTGCCTCGCCCGAAGGCCCATTTCCCTCATCTGTGAGAGGATATCCGCCATCCGTCGATTCCTTTCCTTTTCGAGGCTGGGCGTCCCTGCCTCCCGCCGCCCGATTCAAGGCCTTTGCGACTTATTGCGCGTTCGTCATCTTAGGCGTTGACAAATCTGATTTTATTCGTATATGAACCGCCCATCTACCGGGAGACGGACGGCGGTAATCTACAGGAGGCCTCCGGCCGTGTCAAGACCCATTGCCGGGTTTCCCGGGATTCGCGGCGTGAGAATCGGCGCGGGAGCGGGGAACGGAAGCATGGGGAATATCCGCATCGCAGCGGGAGAGAGGGCCCTCGCTCTCATCCGGGACGGGGGGTTCAGCCTGGATGCCGTCTCGACCTATTTCGGACCGGCGGGGGGGCCCCGCTGGCTGGCCGCGAGCGGTTTCGACCTCACGCTGATCGAAGGGAAATGGCTGGGGAGGACCCGCCCCGTCTGGCTGATCGGCGCCTCGGCCGGCGCCTGGCGGTTCGCCGCCTGGATCCAGCCCGAGCCGGAGAAGAGCTACCGGGCGCTCCTTTCGGCCTACATCGGGGCGGCCTACGGGAGGAAGGACACCCCGGAGACGATCCTCAGCACCCTCCGGGCGATCATCGACGCCTGCATCGAGGATGACGCCCTCCCGTTTGCCCTGGCCCACAAGCGTTACCGCCTGGGGATCCTGACCTCGCTGGTCCGGGGGCCGGCGGCCTCCGAGAGGCACTGGGTGCAGAAGACCGGTTTTCTCCTCGGCTTCCTGGCCAACGCCCTTCACCCGGCTCTCATCCACCGCATCGCGGAGAGGGTCGTCTTCTACTACGGTCCCCATCCCCCCGATTTTTGCCTCCGCAAGGGCTTCCGCGGCCGTTTCTTCGAGCTCAGCGAGATCAACTTCAAGTCCGCCGTCGTCGCCTCCGGCGCGATCCCGCTTGCCGTCGCCGGCGTCCGGAACATCTTCCGCGCCGCGGACGGGATCTACCGCGACGGGGGGCTCATCGACTACCATATCAGCCAGGATTATTCGACCCGCGACGGGGGGCTGGTGCTCTTCTTCCACCACCAGCGGCGGATCGTCCCGGGCTGGATGGACAAGAAACTCTCGAAGCGCAGACCGCCGGAGAGGAGCCTCGACTCCGTGGTCATGGTCTATCCCTCGGAGGAGTTCGTGGCAAAGCTTCCGGACGGCCGGATCCCGGACCGGGGCGACTTCGAGACCTTCATCGACGATCCGGCGACGCGGATCTCCCACTGGCGGCGGACGGTGGAGCTGGCGGCGCCGCTGGGAGAGGAGTTCCTGGAACTTATCGCAAGCGGCCGCCTGAAGGACTTCGTCGAACCCTTGTAGAACATGGGCAGGCGGGTCTGTATTGGGAAGGAACTCGGGGATCGCCGCGGACCTTTTTTCGACGCTGCGCGCACTTCGCTGCGGCGGCAGGGTGCCACGAAAAAAGCTCCAATGCGCCTATCCCCGAGTTCCTTCCCTTTCGAAAAGGGGGCAAGGGCACCTCGCCGTTGACTCCGCCGCCTCCCCGTTGTAGAAGAAGCACGGGAGAGGGTGTTGCGATGGAA
>JBFYYH010000069.1:0-3262 GCA_041310125.1 Syntrophaceae bacterium
TCCCCAGAGCGAGGCGCCGTACACCACGACGCAGGCCAGATAGACGGCGAGCGCCGTCTTGAACAGGACCTCCCCCGTCATCGCGGCTCCACCTCCATCTCCACGCCGGTCAGCTCACGGATCCTCTCCTTCACCCGGTCCCAGCGCCCTGCCCGGATCTGCTCCAGGAGATCCGATCCGATCACGGCCTCGAACCTCTCCCGGTTCTCCCCGGAAGAACCTCCGTCCGCGATCACCCTCCTCCGGAGCTCGCCCAAGATGGCCAGCAGGGCCGCGTACTCCGGGCCGTACCGCTCTTCCATTTCGCGGCGGATTTTCTTCGCCAGGGCGGGACTCCGCCCGCCGGTGGAGACGGCAATCGCCAGGTCGCCCCGCTCAACGATGGAGGGGAGGATGAAGTCGCAGAGCGCCGGATCGTCAACGATGTTGACCGGGATCCCCTTCGCGCGGGCATCCCGGGCGATCCGCCCATTGACCTCCCCGTCGTCCGTCGCGCCAATGACGAGGAAGGCGTCCCGGAGATGGGCCTCGTCGTATTCGGCATCCCGGTGAAGGATCTTCCCCTCCTCCTTCATCCCGGCAAGCGCCGTCGTCAGGCAACGCCCGACCACATCCACGCGGGCGCCGCAGGCGAGAAGCCTTTCGACCTTCCGCTCGGCCACGCTCCCGCCGCCGACCACGACGCACCGCCGGCCGGCAATATCGAGGAACAGGGGGTAGTAGCGCACAGCCGCTCCTTTCGTCTTTCCGTCCGGACGCGAATCCCCGGAAACCTCTTCCGGACGGCGTTCGACGCTACCATGAAGGTCCCCAAAATTCAAGCCGCTTGAAATATCCGCCCCGAAAAGGTATAGATAAAACCACAATCCGATCGGGGAAAGGGAGAGGCGAATCATGCCGGAACCGAACGAAAAACCGGGAGAGAAAAAGGGGGACTGGCTGAAGGTCGAGCTCTCCGCCCCTGCGGAGATGATCGACGCCCTGGGGAACTTCATGACGGAACACGGCGCACAGGGAGCGTTTCAGGAAACCCTGGAACCCCGGGCACCGGGTGATTTCCCCGACCCCTCCGCCCTCGAAACCCTGAAGGCCTTTCTGCCCTTCGACGTCCGCCTGGAGCAGCGGCTCGGCGCCCTCCAGGTCTACATCGACAGCCTGGCGGAGATCTTCCCGGACCTGCCGAGACCGGCATTCCGGACGGAAGTGATCCGCGATCCCGATTGGGGCGAGGCGTGGAAGAAGTACTTCAAGCCGCTCCGGGTGAGTCGGAACATCGTCATCAAGCCGACTTGGGAGCGCTTCTCCCCGAGCGGCCGGGACATCGTCATCGAGATCGACCCCGGTATGGCCTTCGGTACCGGCCAGCATGCCTCCACGAGGATGTGCCTGGAGGCGATCGAAGAGATCCTCCTGAAGGACCGGACCGTCGAGAAGTGGCGCGTCCTGGATGTGGGCACGGGCACCGGGATCCTCGGGATCGCCAGCGCGAAGCTGGACGCAGAGAGTGTTCTCTGCGTGGACATCGACCCGAAGGCCGTCGAGATCGCGCGCGAAAACGTCCTGGTCAACCAGGTCGAGGACCGCGTCGAGGTCCTCAACCGCGACGTCGCCACCGTTTCCGAGGCCTTTCACCTGATCGTCGCGAACCTGACGGCGAAGATCCACCTCAAACTCCGCGCCCATTTCACCCGCCTGCTCGCCCCCGGCGGCTACCTGGTCATTTCAGGAATCGTCGAGCAGAACCGGCCGGACATCGAATCCCATTTCCTCAACGGCGCCTTCTCGCTGCACCGCCTGATCACCGAGAAGGAGTGGGTCTGCTATGTCCTGAAAAGCGAGGGCCGCCGCCCGTGACGATCCCCCGGATCTACCTTCCGCGCCCTCTCGAAACGGGCGATCTCGTTCCGCTGGAGGTGGAGCAGGTCCGCTATCTGCGAAGCGTCCTCCGGATGCGGGGGAAGGAGCCCCTCCTGGTCTTCAATGGGACGGGAGAGGAGTTCACGGCGGTCCTCCGGCCGTCGCAAGCGGACGGAATCCGGATCGAGATCACCGGCAGGCGCCCCGCCCCCCCGGAGAGGATCGGGCTGACCCTCTGCCAGGCGATCCCCAAGGCGGAGAAGATGGACGCGATCGTCCGCCACGCCACGGAACTGGGCGCCGGGCGGATCATCCCCTTCTTCGCGGAGCGGTCCGTTCCCCGCTGGGCGGCGGAGAAATCACCGCAGAAGTGCTCCCGCTGGCAGAAAATCGCCATCGAGGCGTGCCGCCAGTGCGGCCGGGCCGACATTCCGGAGATCGGCGGGGTCCTTTCGTTCGAGGAGATGCTCCTTTCGGGCTCGCCGGGGTGCCTGCACCTCATCTTCTGGGAGGAGGAGTCAGCGGCGGGAATCCGGGAGGTCCTCCGGGATCCGGAATTCACTGCAACGCAGGAGTTTCTCCTGGCCGTAGGCCCGGAGGGGGGGTTCGAGCGAAGCGAGGTCGAGCAGGCGCGGCTGGCCGGTTTTCACTCCGTGAGCATGGGGAGGTGGGTTCTGCGGGTGGATACGGCGGCGGCGGCGGCCCTGGCCATCCTCCAGTACGAGCGGGGCGGCCTCGGCGGGCCGGAGCGGGGAGGTCGAAATGGCGGATAACCTGTACGGCGGCTTCTGGCGGAGGGGATTTGCCTTCGCGATCGACCAGGCCATCCTCTATCTGCTCTCGCTGATCCTTCTCGTCGTCGGCCTGCTCGCCCAGGAGACGGGCGGCTCGCCGGGCCATACGGTTTCCGTCGAGACGGTACTGGTCGGGATGGGATCGTTCGCCCTGCTCCAAATGGTCGCCTCCTTCCTCACCGCCGTGGCCTACTTCACCTGGTTCCACGGTCTCACGGGCCAGACGCCGGGGAAGATGCTCCTCGGGCTCCGCGTCGCCCAGGCTTCGGGAGAGCCGATGACCCCGGGCGTCGCCTTTCTCCGCACCGTGGGCTACCTGATTTCCGCCCTTTTCTTCTGGCTCGGTTTCCTCTGGGTCGCCTTCGACGGGAGGAAACAGGGGTGGCACGACAAGATCGCGGCCACGGTGGTCCTCCGCGTGCAAAGAGGGCCGGTATACGCGACAGCGGAGCTACGTGCTGCACCCACCGTATTCCCGGCAGCCCCAGTGCCCACGGCCGGGATCGAAACCGGGCCGGAAATAGGCCTTGACAAACGGGGGCATATTTTATAGAGGAGTCTTCCGTTTCGGTGGAAATCCGACCGGAAAGAGGGCCGGTAGCTCAGTCGGT
>JBFYYH010000070.1:0-2574 GCA_041310125.1 Syntrophaceae bacterium
GCATCCTCCAGTTCGACCTGCTGCACCTGCTGAGCGCCAAGGGGGTAACGCTCTTCTTCACCCTCTTCTTCACGATGTGCTCCTGCTTCGTCCTCGGGATGGGGATCCCCACGACGGCCCAGTACATCGTCGCCTCGATGATCGCGGCGCCGGCCCTGATGGAGTTCGGGATTCCGCCCCTCGTTTCGCACATGTTCGTCCTCTACTTCGCTGTCTTGGCCGACGTCACGCCGCCGGTCGCGCTGGCGGCCTATGCGGCATCGGGCATTTCGGGGGCCGATCCGTTCCGGACGGGACTCACCGCCTTCCGCCTCTCCTCGGCCGGATTCATGATCCCCTACGTCTTCGTCGCGGCGCCGATCCTCCTCTGGTACCCGACCCTCCTCGACGGGAAGATCCCCTTCAACTACGTGCTGTTCGCGCAGGTGCTTTTCACCGCCCTGCTGGGAATCATCGCGCTCGGGGCCACGATGATCGGCTACCTGAAGTACCACTCCACCCTCATCGAGAGGATCGCCACCGGGATCGCCGCGGCCTTCCTCATCACCCCGGAAACCTATACGGACTATATCGGAGGGGGCATTCTTCTGGCCGTCTTCCTGAAACAGATGTTCCGGAAACGGCGGATCGTCGGCAAGAACAAGGAAGTATCCAAATCCAAGTGGGAGGTTTCCAATGACCGTTCATAAGATCCGGGTCATCCAGTACGGGTTGGGTCCCATAGGTCTCGCCACCGCAAACCTGATCCTCACCAAGCCCGGCATCGAGATCGTCGGGGCGGTCGATATCGCCAGGGAGATGGTCGGCCGGGATCTCGGGGAGATCCTGGGCCGTCCCGAACCGCTGGGGGTCAAGGTCACGGACAACGCCGAACTCCTCTTCTCGAAGGTGAAGGCCGATGCGGTGATCCATACCGCGGGATCCCGCCTGAAGCGGATCTTCGGCCAGATCGAGGAGATCATCCGGGGCGGAAAGAACATCGTCTCTTCCGCCGAAGAGCTGTTCTACCCCTCGCCCGAAAACGCGGATCTGGCAGCCAAGATTCACCAGATGGCCCTGGAAGCGGGGGTCACGGTCCTGGGAACCGGCGTCAATCCCGGATTCGTCATGGATTCCCTGCCTCTGACCCTCACCGGCGTCTGCAAGGAGGTCCGCGAGGTTCACGTGGAGCGGATCGTCGACGCCAGCACCCGCCGCTACCCCCTGCAGAAAAAGATCGGGGCGGGGATGACAGAGGAGCTGTTCCGGGAGAAGATTGCGGGGAAGGCCATGGGCCACGTGGGGCTGCTGGAATCCCTCCACCTCATCGGCGACCGGCTCCGGTTCGCGTTCGACGAGATCCGCGAGGCCGTTGATCCGATGATCGCCGAGAAAAAGCTGAAGACGGATTATTTCGAACTGAAGCCGGGGGATGTCGCGGGAATCCGGCACGTCGCGGAGGGGCTCAAGGGGGGCCGGAAGATCGTCACCCTGAACCTCCGGATGTACATCGGGGCGGAAGACCCGCACGATGCCGTGCGGATCGTCGGCTCGCCCGACCTGAGCCTCCGGATCGACGGAGGCGTGGCCGGAGACCAGGCCACGGTCGCTATCCTGGTGAATTCCATCCCGGAGGTGGTCGCCGCACAGCCCGGACTGGCCTCGGTCACCGATCTTCCGTCGCCCTTCTGCCTGCAGCCCTGAATGCATTTTGCTGCGAGGTTTTGGTGACCCATGCTGAAGATTCGCTGCCCCGAGTGCACCCGGAGTTTCATCTGGACCGACGACGCGCCCCTCGAGGGAAAGTGCCCGAACCCCGACTGCGAATGGCTCTATGACGTCCGCGCCGAGCTGAAGAAAAACGTCGGAAAACACCTGCAGACCGAAGAACGCGGCCCCTGTTGCCCCCGCTGCGCGAAGCCGGTTGCGTCGCGCTGGACGGTCTGCCCACACTGCGGCGATGTCGTCGCCGGCACCCGCTCCTTCCCCAGACGGTTGATCCCGGTTTTCGCGGTTGCCCTCCTCCTCGTTCTATCTCTGCTTTACCAGGCGTGGACCCGCTTCTGAGGGGATACTTCGAGCAGGACTTGGCGACGATCCGCGGCCCCATCCTCCCGCCGCATCTCAAGCCATCTGCCCTCTCTCCCGGTCTGCATCATAGAGTTCTTCGGCATGGTAGGAGCTGCGCACCAGCGGACCGCTCGCCACCCGCTCGAAACCGATCCCGAGCGCAAACGCCTCCCAGGCGGCGAACTCTTCGGGTTCAACGAAGCGGGCCACGGGCAGGCAGGCCTTTGCGGGTTGCAGGTACTGGCCGAGCGTGAGGATCCGGCAGCCGGCCTCGAAAAGATCCCGGAGCGCCCCTTCCACCTCCGCGGGGGTTTCCCCCAGGCCGAGCATCATCCCCGACTTGAGGGCAATCCTTCGGTCGGCGTGGTGGACGCGGCGCAGGAGATCGAGGGAGCGGGTGTAGACCGCCTGGGGGCGGACCTCCGGGTAGAGCCGCGCCACGGTTTCCAGGTTGTGGTTGAGGACGTCGGGGCGGGCCTCGATCACGGTGCGCAGCGAGACGTCGTCCCCCCGAAAGTCGGAGAT
>JBFYYH010000071.1:0-3457 GCA_041310125.1 Syntrophaceae bacterium
AGGACGTATTTCACTTCCCCGGGGGAGGCGGCCGCAAATTTCCACTTCATACCGGTCGGAAAGCCGGCGCCCCCGCGTCCCCGGAGACCCGAATCCAGGACTTCCTGAACGATCTGTTCCGGGGTCATCTCGGTCAGGGCCTTGGCCATGCCGGCATAGCCGTCCCGGGCGATGTACTCGTCGATCTTCTCCGGATCGATGAGTCCCCGGTTCCTGAGGACGCGGACGTTCTGCAGGGCGAAAAAGGGGATATCCTGCATCGTCGGGATGACCGCCTCCGTCAGGGGTTCCTTGTAGAGCAGTCTCTGCAGGATACGGCCCTTGACGAGGTGCTCTTCCACAAGCTCCGGGACATCCGCGGGTTTGATCGTCATGTATATGACGCCTTCCGGGTAGACGACCAGGATGGGGCCCATGGCGCAGAAGCCGTTGCAGCCGGTCTCCACGATCTTGATTTCTTCGGCGAGTCGTCGTTTTTCCAGTTCGGCGACGAGCGCCTTCTTCACCTCAATGCTTCCGGATGCATGACAGCCCGTTCCTCCGCAGAGCAACAAATGCGATCGAAAAATTTTCATGTGAATTTCATCCTCCTTCACAGGTTCATATCATTTGGCCGGTTCGGAAAAAAGAACCGCAACGCAATGAGGTTTTGTCCTATTTGATAATCTCCGCCCCCCGGGCCAGGACGAACGGCGTCTGGATCTCTCCCTCGAGCACATGTCTCTTGAAGATCTGCCTCATCTTGTTCGGATTGACGTATTCGTACTTGATCGGTTCCTGCCCCAGGATTTCCACGGTGACCAGCGGTTCGCGGCTGCAGAGTCCCATGCAGCCGGAGGTCGTGATCATAACGTCCGAGACCGCCGCTTCCTCGACTTCACGCATCAGGGCGTCCATGACTTCCTTCGCCCCGGAAGCGATCCCGCAGGTGCCCATGTGGACCGTCACTTTCACTCGGTTGAAGCCGTCGCGGAGCGCGGTCTCGGCATGAACCTTTTCCTTGATTTTCTTCAAATCTTCGATCTTCAGCTTGGCCATGTTCATTTCCCCCGTTCATTGGTATTGGGTGAGTATGTCTTTGATTTTTCCGGGTTTCATCCTGCCGTGGACATCCTCGTCGATGACCACCACCGGTCCAAGACCGCAGGCCCCGAGGCAGCGGACCGTCTCGTAGGTGAATCGCCGGTCCGGGGTCGTTTCGCCCTCTTCCACAGAGAATTCCCTCCTCAGGGCATCCCCGAGGGCCTTGCCGCCGCGCACGTAGCAGGCCGTCCCGAGGCAGACGCGGACCGTATGCCGGCCGCGGGGGGTCATCGTGAAGAAGGAATAGAAGGTGACGACGCCGTAGACGCGGCTGAACGGGAGGTTCAGCCCTTTGGCGATCCATTTCTGGACGGGAACCGGCAGATATTCGAGGGCCACCTGGGCCTCTTCGAGGACCGGGATCAGGCCGCCCGGCTTTCCCTTGTGCTTGGCGATAATGGCATCGAGCTTCGCGATCTGCTCCGCGGTAAATTCCTTCAAGAGATCACCGTTGTCCGCATTCATCCGTTGTTCCTCCTTGCTGTATTGGGTATGTATTCAAGCATGGGTTCCGATCTCGTCCAGCCCCTCCAGGATGTACTGCCGGATCCATTTCAGCACTTCCGCCTGCTGGATCGGAATCTCGCCGATCTCCTCCCGGATCTTCCGGGTGTCCAATGTGAAAAGCCTTTCACCGCAGCGGTGCCGGAAAGCGAAATTCACGCCTTCGTTTCCGGCGATCAGGGCCATCAGGGCGCCCGGAAGATCGCCCAGCGGCTGGCGGTCGATATGGGAGAGCTGGAATTCGACCGTCACGCTGGTTCCCTTTCCCTCTCGCGATTCGAGCGCGAAACGCCCGCCGGCCCGCTCCGCCGCGTCCGCCAGCATCGGCAGACCGAGACCGACCTTCCGCACCTTCTTCGAGGTGAAGAAGGGGTCCATCGCCCGTTTCAGGGTCGCCTCGTCCATCCCCGCGCCGTCATCCCGGATCCGGAGGGAGAGACGGTCCCGTTCCCGGTCCTCCCTGATTTCGATCTGAACCGTTTTCGCCCCGGCTCTGACCGAATTCTCGGCGATGTCCAGGATATGCAGGGCCAGCTCCAGCATCAGGAAGCAGCGATGGATCGACCCTCGTGACCGGCGAAGGCCTTCTTCAGTTCAACCACGGTCGGAGTCTCCATGAAAATCTCGGTGAATCTCTGTCCGATCTCCCGGATTCGATGGGCGTCCGACGATTCAAGGAACGGGCGCCGAGCAAGCTCCGGGTATTTCTTGCGAGCCCCGGCGGATCCGTCGGTTCCCGAGATTTCCATCGCGTCGAAAGGAATCGCCGGATCGACAAAACCGAGCTGACTTATCACACTAAAGCTCTCCCGGTCAATATGAGAAGCGACGACAATCCCCTCGAGGGAATGGACCTGCCGCACCAGTTCGTCCAGGGAGAGTTCCGTAGCCCCGATCAGGAGTTTTTCGTTGAAACCTTCGACCTCGTCCCGGGCGTTGACGATCGCTTGGCATCCGAAACGCTCCTCGTCATTTTTCCCCGGCAGGTGCCTGTAGATGATTTCCTGCAACCCCTGCAGGGGGAGGAGGCTGTCAAAGATCGCCAGCAGATGCACCTCTTCCCGGCTCGTGATCTCCATGCCGGGGAGCACGGTCAGTTTCGTGTCCCGGGCCGCATCAATCACATGGGGGGCGTTTTCCGACGCATTGTGGTCGCAGACGGCGATGACGTCCAGCCCCGTCTCCACAGCCCGCCGCACCAGGGCGGTCGGGTACATCTCCAGGTCCGCACAGGGCGAAAGGCAGGTGTGGACGTGGAGGTCGCAGCGAAAAGCTCGGATCATGTCCGGGAGAAGGCCCCCTTCCGTCCTACCCCGCCGGATGTTCCCGCTCCCCGAGCAGGCGGTGGAGCTGGCCGGCCACCTCGAAGGCGGGAAGGTCCGCCACCATCAGCGGAATATTCTCGCGGGAGGCCTTCTCCAGGGTGTCCGCGGCGGGTTCCGCTCCCTGGACCAGAACGATCCCGGCGAGGTCCTTGAGGCTGGCCACTGCGACGATGTTCTGATGGATCTGCCGGGTGATCCACAGATCCCCCTCGCGGCTGTTGGCCATCACATCGCTCAGAAGATCTCCGACATACCCCCCGCGGACCTCCGCATTCAGCCGGTCCTCACCCGATTTCACCTTCAGGTTGAGCAACTCCACGACGGTTAAGAGCTTCATGGGACAATTCCTCCGGTCTTCGGGTTCTGATTCTGCGGGATATGGATGATCATTCTCAGCCGGGTCCCGCCTCCCTCTTCGGAGGAGATGTGGAAAATATCTGAGAATGTGCGAATGTTGTTCAGGCCCATGCCCGCGCCGAAACCCATCTCCCGGATCCGGTCGTTGGCGGTGGACCAGCCTTTCTGGATGGCCACGCGGATATCAT
>JBFYYH010000072.1:0-6456 GCA_041310125.1 Syntrophaceae bacterium
GCGGGATCAGACCGTCGGCGACCGCAACCTTGGCCAGCGCTGTATCCGGATAGATCCGGATGCCCGCGGTGGCTTTCCCCTGGTCCAGGGGGAGGGAGTCGGCAAAGGCAAGGCTCTCGAGAACGGACTCCCGAGTCTCCCCGGGACCGCCCAGCAGAAGGAAGCCGAGCTGGCGGATGCCGCGCCGCGCCAGCATCTCCGCCGTCCGCCGGATTGCTTCGCGGTCGAACCTCTTGTTCATGTTCCGGAGAATCCGGTCGCAGCCGCTTTCGAAGCCGAGGCTGACCTCCCCGCATCCCGCCTCCGCCATCAGCCCGGCGAGTTCCTCATCGACCTCCCCGGGATAGAGGATGCACCGCCAGCGGATCTCCAGGCCCCGCTCGAGAATTCTGCGGCAGAGCTCCTTCGCATAGGCGGAGGGGAGGTTGAACGTGTTGTCCACGAAATAGACCTGCCGGAACCCGGATTCGGCGCAGCGCGCGAGGTCCGCGACGGCCGACGCCGGGGATCGCTTGCGAACCGCGGAACCCTCGATGGTCGCCGTGGAGCAGTAACTGCAGGCCATCGGGCAGCCCCGCCTCGTCTGAAACGGGAGCCACAGCTCCCGGTTTTGGGAAACGAGAAATTCGCGCGCCCCGGAGAGGGGCAGCGAATCAAGATCGCGGACGAAGTGCCTCTCCCCTTGCAGGCCGCGGGTCCTCAGGTAGAGACCCCGTATTCCCGGGAGCGCCTCCCGCCGGTCCAGCCGCTCGACCAGCCGCGGAAACGCGCGTTCCCCCTCCCCCCGGATTCCCATGTCCGCCTCGAGAAACTCGAGAACGGCCTCCGGAAGGATACTGTAGCCTGCGCCCCCCAGGACGATGGCGGCTCCGGAATGTTCCCGGCAGGTCCGGACGAGCGGGCGGATCCCCTCCAGCAGAAACCGCCCCCCGCGGTTCTGGTCGTCGATGTTCCGGACGGAGATCCCGATCACCCCGGGGGCGAAGGCGGCGATCGCTTCCCGGAGGACGGACTCCGGGCTTCCCTCCGCCATCAGGTCCAGCACCCGGACCTCGTGGCCGGCCGCGCGGGTCGCGGCGGCGACGCAGCCGAGCCCCAGGGGGAGGGGAACAAGGTTGATCTTTTCCGTATTGGCGGAAACCAGGAGCACTTTCATCGGCTCACCCCTTCGTCCTTCCGCGGGCCGCGGAGCTCGCCACGCCGATCAGGGACACCAGGAAAAAGAGCAGGAAAAGCGCGTGAAAGCTCGCCAGGAAGGCGTCCGGATTGTCGCCGCGGCTGCCGAAGAGATTGAAGGCCACGGCGGTGACCGCCATGCTCAGCGACATGCCCAGAACCCTCCCCGTGGCCATCATGCCCGAGGCGATGCCGTAGGCGTCGGGGGTGACGCTGCCCATGATGAGGTTGTTGTTCGGGGAGGAGAAGAAGGCGAACCCGGCCCCCTGACAAACGAAGAGCATCACGACAACCCAGAGGGGCGCGGAGGGGGTCAGGAAGGCGAAGGCCAGAAGCGTGGCCGCGGTCGCCGCCATCCCGGCGGAGGCGATCCACCGCCCCGCGAAGCGGTCGGAGAGGGAGCCGGCCAGGGGCGAGAAGAGGGCCTGCACCAGGGGCTGGGCGAGGAGGACGAGGCCGGCCATGTGGGGGGATAGCCTCCCGATCCGCGGGTCCTGGAGAAAGAGGCTCAGGAGAAAGCCCGTGGCAAAGGCCGCCAGGTACTGGATGAAATTGGCGAGGTTGGAAAGGACGAAGACGTGGTTTCCCCGGAAACGGCCGATATCGATCAGGGGGGAGGCCGCGCGGCCATCGTTCCTGAAGAAAAGGATCGCGAGGAGGATCCCGGCGCCGAAGCCCAGGATTCCCTTCGCCCCCGGCAGGGCGGAGAGGCCGAGGATGACCAGGACGATCATCGCGATGTAGTGGGCGGACGCGGAGAGGCTGAAGGACGGCTGGCGGTCCCTGCGGTGATCGCGGGGGAGTTTCCACCAGGAGAAGGCGAAGCCGACGAGGACCAGGGGGACCACGCTCAGAAAGACGCTCCGCCACCCCCAGGCGCTCGTCAGGATTCCCCCGATGAAGGGGCCGATGGTGAGGCCGACGTAGACGACGGAGACGTTCATCCCGAGGATCTTTCCCCGCTCCGATTCGGCGAAGACGCTCGAGAGGATGGCGATCGTGTTGCTGAAGAACATGGCCGCGGCGATGCCCCCCGCACCCCGGCCCGCGATGAGGATCCACCCGTTCGGAGCGAAGGCGCAGACCAGGTGGGCGGCCAGGAAGGTGACCATGCCGATGTGGAACATCAGCCTCCTGCCGTAGAGGTCGGCGAGCCGCCCGAAGGGGACCAGGAGGACCGCGTTCATCATCAGGTAGGCCGAGACGACGTACTGGAGCCGGGCCGGATTCATGCCGAACTCGGCCCCGATCGCCGGCAGGGCGACGTTGACGGCCGATCCCGTGTAGGTCGCCAGGAAGGAGGCGCACGATACGGCGACGAAGACGAACCACCGGTCGCGGGCAGTCATGCAAAAACCTCCGGAAGGCTACCCGATCTCTTCCACGCCCAGCGGATATTTCGACAGGGCCTCGCACCCCTCCTTCGTCAACACGATCGGGTTCTCGTAGCGGAACCCGATGTTCTCCGCCGGGCAGGCGTACTGCATGGCGCAGATGAGGAGCTCGTTCTCCCGGTAGACGTGGTCCGGGTTCGTCCAGTAGGGGAGCGGGCCGTCGTTGAGGCCGATCCGCCACTCGTCCCCCATCATCCCGATGCCGTGCTCGAAGCCGGGCAGCATGAAATCGGCGAACCCGCGCTCCTCGGCGAAGGCGATCATCCGCTCCGCAAGCCCGGACGGGGTGATCCCCGGCCGGTAGGTTTCGAGCGTGCGGCTCACCATCGCCACGAAATTTCCGGCATGCCACCGCTGGCGGTCCGTCGCCGGGGCGATCAGGTAGTTGTGGGAATGGTCGCCCAGACCCAGCATGAACATGGCGTGGATGTCCACCATCAGCGGCTCGCCGGGCAGGAGCCGCCTGCGCGTGGCCGGCGTGCACGCCCCGCCGGCGAGCCCCGTCCGGTAGCCGGCGGCGATCTCGTTGCCCCCGGTGAAGCTCCATTCCCACTCGCTCCCTTCCTTGCGCATGGCATGGGCGGCGAGACCCGCGATCTCCGTCTCCGTCATGCCCTTCCAGCCGCCGTCCCGGATCGCCGCAAAGACGGCCTCGTGCCCGACGTCCACGAT
Organism: Syntrophaceae bacterium; assembly: GCA_041310125.1. Lineage (GTDB taxonomy): Bacteria > Desulfobacterota > Syntrophia > Syntrophales > UBA5619 > JAKAFS01. The sequence goes on from JBFYYH010000072.1 coordinate 3,243, forward strand.
CCGGGAGGCCTCGCGGAAGCGGTTGATCGTCCCCTCGTCCTTGATCATCGCAAGCCGGTCGATGATCGTGTGGGCGTTGACCAGCTCGACGCCGGGCAGGGCGTCCCGGTACCGTTCGTATTCGTAGTGGGTGAGGAACCCCTCGGGCAGGTAGTTGGACATGCCGCTTTCGATTCCGATCCTCCCTTTTCGGTTTCCCAGGAGCTCCCGGATATGGTCGGCGATCAGCTCGATCTGGTCCTGGCCCCCCATGGGCATGACCCCGCGGACATGATCCTCGTCGATCCAGGTCTCGTCGGCGACCCGCGCCGCATCGATGACGAAGGTGAAGGCCGTCGGCATCCCTTCGGCCGGGATCACGACGTAGCTCCGCCAGGGGCAGAACACGTCGAGGGTCCAGGAGAGGGTCCGCAGGCGCGATCCGAAATAGGCGTCGAGGTTCTCCCGCTGCATCTCCGCCTGAATCCGCCGGATGCGCTCCGGAAAATCGATGAAATAGGGGCCTTTGTTCTCCAGTCTGGATGTCACGGCGTCCACCTTCCTTTCCATCAGAAACCTCCCGATCCATTGAGGATGAGCCTGCAAGAGCTCGGAATTTTCCCCGGGTGGTTCAGTAAGAAGCGGGAATCTGCGAGAGGACCTTGTTGATCCGGTCGGCGACGGCGGCAAGGCTGAGGGCCTTCACCATGTTGCCCTTCAGCTTGAGCTTCCCCGTCATCAGCGCCTTCTGGGACCCCAGCTCGGCCCGGGAGATCCGGGCGAAGGTTTCGTAGTCCCCGCTGATCCGGAACTCCGCCTGCGGCGGTTCGCCTTCCCCGAGGGCGACTTCCGCAACCTGCCCCTTCTCGAAGCGGAAGACGAGATACCGCTCCTTCCCGTCCGGACAGTTCCTGTAGATGTTGGACATGGAGGAGCTGATGAAGTTCATCCTCTCCGGGGTCAGCTCGGCCTTGAGGCGCCTTTCGGCCTCCGCCCGCCATTTTTCGCTCAGGTATTCCAGTTTCTCAGACATGAATGACCTCCTCGAATCCCTGCGGATTGTCTCCTTCGCCGCTTGCGGCGGGGTGTTCATTTGCCCAGTGGATCGGCAACGGCTGAAGTCCCTTTTCCCCCGAGTTGCGCGGGTTGACCCCACCGCCTGCGGGACCGGTTCCCGCTTCGCCTTCAGGGTTCGACCCAGTTTCGGGAACGCTCCAGCGCCCGCCACCACCCGCGGGTCAGCCGTTCGACCCGCCCGCTTTCCATGGCCGGCAGGAACCGCCTCTCCGCGGGCATCCGCTCGCCGATCTCTCCGGCGCTTTTCCACAGGCCCACGGCCAGGCCGGCCAGATAGGCCGCACCGAGGGCCGTCGTCTCCCGCACGGGGGGGCGCACCACCGGAATCCCCAGGATGTCCGCCTGGAACTGCATCAGCGTGTCATTCACCGTGGCGCCGCCGTCGACGCGGAGTTCGCGGATCCCTTCTCCGGAGTCGGCCTTCATGCAGCCCAGCAGATCCGCCGACTGGTAGGCGATGCTCTCCAGGGCCGCCCGGGCGATATGGGCCGCCTTTGTCCCCCGGGTGATGCCCACAATGGTTCCCCGGGCATACGGATCCCACTGGGGGGCGCCCAGCCCCGCAAAGGCGGGGACGAGGTAGACCCCGTCCGTATCGGAGACCTGGCCGGCCAGGGCCTCCACGTCGGAGGAGGAGCCGATGATCCCCAGGCCGTCCCGAAGCCACTGCACGACGGCGCCCCCGACGAAGACGCTCCCCTCGAGCGCGTATTCCGCTTTCTCCCCGATCTTCCAGGCCACGGTCGTCAGCAGGTTGTGGGCCGATTCAACCGGGGTCGTCCCGGTATTCATCAGCATGAAGCACCCCGTTCCGTAGGTGTTCTTCACCATCCCCGGCCGGGTGCACCTCTGGCCGAAGAGGGCCGCCTGCTGGTCACCGGCGGCCCCGCCGATCGGAATCCCGGCCGGGATAGCCCGGGTGCGGGTCTCGCCGTAGACCTCGCTGGAGCTCCGGATTTCCGGGAGAAGGGAGCGGGGGATGTCCAGGAGAGAGAGGAGTTCGTCGTCCCAGTCGCCGGTGCGGATGTTGCAGAGCATCGTCCGGGAGGCGTTGGAGGCGTCGGTGACATGCCGCTCCCCGCCGGTGAGGTTCCAGATCAGCCAGCTGTCGACGGTTCCGAAGGCGAGCAGGCCCTCTTCCGCCTTCTTCCGGGCGCCCGGGCAATGATCGAGGATCCAGGCGAGCTTCGTCCCGGAAAAGTAGGCGTCCGGCACGAGTCCCGTCTTCTGCCGGATCAGGGGAGCCAACCCTTCCGCCCGGAGCCGGTCGCAGGCGGGGGCGGTCCTGCGGTCCTGCCAGACGATGGCGTTGCAGACGGGACGGCCCGTGTCCTTTTCCCAGACCACCGTCGTCTCCCGCTGGTTGGTGATGCCGATCGCGGCAATGTCGGACCCTCCCAGCCCCGCGCGTTCCAGGGCCAGGGAGGCGACGCCGGTCTGGGTTTCCCAGATTTCGAGGGGGTCATGCTCCACCCAGCCGGGCTGGGGATAATGCTGGCAAAACTCCTGCTGGGCCGAAGCGACGGGGGCGCCGTCCTCGGTAAAGACGATCGCGCGGGAGCTGGTCGTGCCCTGATCCAGGGCCAGCAGAAAGGCCACGGGAAACTCCTCGTGAAAAGGGAGAGGATCGGCGGCCGCGGGGAATGGGACTCCGGATGCGGACGGGGATTCTCCGGGTTGTGCAGAGTATAGGCGAGCTTCCCCGGGGCTGTCAACAAGAGAACTTTGAAAATCATCATCCCTTCGCGCGCTGGACATTTTTCGACCCTGCGCCTCCTCGCTTCACTGCAAAGACGAAATGAGCTGCGTTTCGCTCCGCTGATTCTTCGAATTCGCGCTTCGCGCTCAAACAGTCGTCTTTGCTCCCGCTGCGCTGCGGGGGCAGGGTACCCCAAAAAATCTCCAATGCGCGCCTCCGGGATTCGATTTTCAAGGTCTCAATAGGAAATGAAAAAGGGAAGACCTCCGGCGTTCAAATGTGATAAAATTGACCTGTGGCGGGTGGTGCGCAACGGGGCCCGGGTCCGCGAGAACCACACGGCGGTCGCGAGGGCTCGGACACATCGTGCCGGAAACGAGGTCCGGGAGGGACAGGAACCGGCGGACGGGAAAAGGCCAGGACAGGAGGCGCCATGCGTGTCCGGGTATCGGCGGTGTT
>JBFYYH010000073.1:0-2829 GCA_041310125.1 Syntrophaceae bacterium
GGAGTCGCTGGCCCTGCTGGGTTTTGCCGTTCCGGGGACGGTGATGGGGATCGGCTACATCCTGGCCTTCAATTCCCCGCCGCTGGTGCTGACGGGAACTTTCGTCATCCTGATCATCAACGAGGCCTTCCGCAATCTTTCCGTGAGTATCGAAGCCGGGGTCAGCAAGCTCCACCAGATCGACGTGGCGATCGAAGAGGCGGCCCAGGACATGGGGGCAGGCGGCGTACAGACCTTTCTGCGGATCGTCCTCCCGCTGATCAGCTCCGCGTTCATCGCGGGGTTCATCTATACCTTCATGGTGGGGATGATCGCGGTCAGTGCGGTGATCTTTCTGATCACGCCGGGGAACGACCTGGCCGCCCTCTACATCCTCAACGTGGCGGAGCAGGGCTACCTGGGCATGGCCTGCGCCATCTCCACGCTTCTGATCGTCGTGGTTCTCTCCTGCCTGGGAGGGCTGAAACTGCTGGTCAAGTATACCAAAACCGAGGTGTTCTGAGAGGGTGTCCCCATGACGAACGGAAACGGATCTTCCCTGCTGAAACTTCAGGACATTGTCAAGCGGTTCGGCGACCTGACGGCCGTGAATCGCGTTTCCCTGGATATCCATCGGGGGAGGCTGGTGACCTTTCTGGGACCGAGCGGCTGCGGGAAGACCACCCTCCTCAGGATCATCAGCGGATTTTCCCCGCCCGATGAGGGGAGGGTGCTCCTCGACGGCGAGGACATCACCCGCGTCCCCCCCAACGCGCGGGATACCGCCATGGTTTTCCAGAACTACGCCCTTTTCCCCCACATGACCGTTACCGACAACATCGCCTTCGGCCTGAGGATTCTGAAGAAACCGAAGAAGGAGGTCGCGGGGGAGGTCGAAAGGCTTCTGGTGCTGATGCAGATGGAAGGGCTGGGGGAGAGGCGGCCCCATCAACTGTCCGGGGGTCAGCAGCAGCGGGTGGCGTTGGCCAGGGCCTTGAGTCTCCATCCGAAGATCCTCCTTCTCGACGAGCCCCTCTCCAATCTGGACGCCAACCTCCGCCTGCTGATGCGGACGGAGATCCGGAAGCTCCACAGACGCCTCGGTCTGACGATCGTATTTGTCACCCATGACCAGGAAGAGGCGATGTCGCTTTCGGACGAACTGGTGGTGATGGACCAGGGGGTGGTGAAACAGATCGGGACTCCCACGGAGATTTATGAGCAGCCGGTGGATGATTTTGTCGCCCGCTTCATCGGCCACATCAATTTTCTGCCCTGCGAAGTCGTCGATGTTCGCGAGGGGAAGCTGACCCTGAGGACCTGTCATGGGGAACTCCGGGTTGAGCCGACTCCCTCTCCCGTCTCCGCGGGCGACCGCCTCAAGGCCGTCATCCGGCCCGAGTCGATCGACATTGCGGCGGCGGACGAGCGGCGGGAGGGTGCGGAAGCCAATGTCATCTCCGGCCGTGTCGAGGTGGCGATGTACATCGGCGCCATCATCCGCTATACGGTCTCCTGTGGAGACCAGATGATTTATGTCGATCGTCCGGATCCCCAGTATGGGGGGATCCTCAAGGAAGGCAGAGATGTCAAGCTTTACTTGAAGGATCGAATCCATATGCTTAAGATGTAATATATATTATCACAATGATCAGAAGGGATGTTTCATGACTCACGCGGAATTCTGGACGGAGCAGGAGACGGTGCAGGTACACGAGGCGTCGCTCGCCATCCTGGAAGAAACCGGCATCCTGGTGCGCAACGAGAGGGCCAGACGGATCTTCGCGCGGGCGGGGTGCCGGGTGGACGCGGAGAATGCGGTCGTAAAATTCCCCCCCCCCGTCGTGGAGGAATATCGGAAGGCATTTCCCCCTTCGTTCACGTTCCGCGGGCGCGACCCGCGCTTCGACCGGACCATTCCCCAGGACGGCCCGATCATGATCACCGCCAGCTCGGCGCCCGATCTGAACGATCCGGAAACGGGGGTCAGGCGGCGTGCCACTTCTGCGGACATCGCCCGCATCGCCCATCTGATCAACGAGCTTCCGGGGTTCGATGTCTTTTCCATCTCCACCCTCGCAGCCGACGCGCCGGAGGGGTTCGCCAGCGTCGCCCGGTTTTACCCGGCGCTGAAGCATTGTCTGAAGCCGGTGCGCAGCAACACCCCGAACATGAAGGAGCTGCGGGACGTCCTGGACTTGGGGGCGATCGTGGCGGGCGGCCGGGAGGCCTACCGGGAGAGACCGATCCTCAACCACCATTACTGTCCCGTGGTTTCGCCCCTGACGATGGACGTGGAGTCCACGGAAGCGGTGATCTCCCTCGTCGAACAGGGTTTCCCGGTCTATGGAACCATCTGTCCCAACGCCGGGATGAGCTCCCCGATGAGCTTGGCGGCGACGGTGGCGCAGGGGAACGCCGAGTTTCTGGCGCTGGCCGTCCTGATGCAGATGGTCCGGAGCGAAACCCCGCTGATCTATGCGGTTCTGGCGACCGTGGCCGACATGAGGACGGGGAATTACGCCCCCGGGGCGATCGAAACGGCGATCCTCCAGATGGCGTTCAGCCGGATGGCCCGCTACTACGGCGTCCCCTCGGGGGGGTACATCGGTCTCACGAACGCCCATCTCAACGACGCCCAGTCCGGCTACGAGACCGGCATGGGCACCGCGGCGGCGCTCCTCGGGGGAATCGACATGCTCAACATGGGCGGCCTCCTGGGGAGCCTGATGGTGTTCGACTTTGCCAAGGCGATGATCGACCATGAGATCGCGCAGATGCTCAAACAGCTGAGAAGGGGCGTCCGATACGAACACGAGGCGCTCTGTCTAGGCCTCATCCGGAGCGTCG
>JBFYYH010000074.1:0-4009 GCA_041310125.1 Syntrophaceae bacterium
GTGGAGCTTGGCGCAGTCGCACAAGGTTTCCAGGGAACCGGTCCGCAAGAGAAACCAGGAGATGCCGCCGAAGAGGATCGCCAGGCCCAGCGCGGTCATGAGCTTGATGCGGGTTGACCGGTTGTTTTCGACCGACATTTTTTCTCCTTTGTGGCACGCCGGACCGCGGAGTCGGAGGGATCATCGTATGCCGCTGAATGGTCCTGCCCTTGGGAGGGGGGAGCGTACAAGTTTCCCGTGGTGGGCGTTCCGCTTCTTTTTCCCCTCCCGCCGGATAAATGTCGCTCCTTATACCACGGCGGCAACAACGGCGCCACGCAATATTGGTGCTCTTTCAATGAAATGGGATCATAGGGTGGGTATCGATTCAACTCGCGTTTATGGGTAAGATCATCCAACAGCGTCTGATAAGGAGGTGCCATGGCAGGCTTTGAATATGATCTGGGGATTATCGGGGGCGGAGCGGCCGGCTTGACGGCGGCGGCCGGTGCGGCCCAGTTCGGCGCAAAGACGATTCTCATCGAGAAATCGTCAAAACTTGGCGGGGATTGCCTGCATTACGGCTGCGTCCCCTCGAAGACGCTGATCCGCACGGCGGCTGTCTGGCGGCTCGCCGGACGGTCGAGCGCCTTCGGCCTTCCCGCTCTGACTTTGCCTCCCGTGGATCTGGGCGCCGTCATGGATCGCGTCCGGGCGGTGGTTGAAGAGATCCAGCATCACGACTCCCCGGAGCGGTTTTGCAGGCTCGGGGCCGAGATCCGCTTCGGCAGCCCCGCCTTCGCCGATGACCACGTCGTGGAACTGGACGGGAAAAGGATTGCCGCGAAAAACTGGATCATCGCCACCGGTTCCAGCCCCGTCGTCCCCCCGATCGAGGGTTTGGCGGCCGCACCCTACTGGACGAACGAAACGGTTTTTTCGCAGAGAAGACTCCCCGGCCGCCTGATCGTTCTCGGCGGCGGGCCGATCGGACTGGAAATGGCCCAGGCCTTTGCCCGCCTCGGCGCCAAGGTGACCGTCGTGGAGTTCATGGACCAGATCCTGGGGCCGGAAGATGCCGACATGGCGGAAATCATCAAGACCCGCTTTGAAACAGAAGGGGTGAAAATCCATACGGGGGCCAAGGCCCTCAAGGTGGAATCAGCGGGAAGCGCGATTCGGTTGACGGTCGCCCCGGCGGCCAGAGAGGGGCCGTCCACAGTGATCGAAGGGGATGCCCTGTTTCTTTCCACGGGCCGAAAGCCCAATATCGGCGATCTGGCCCTGGAGAAGGCCGGCGTGGCCTTTACGCCCCGCGGCATTCCCGCGAACCGCCGCCTCAAGACGAACATCCCCCATATCTACGCCTGCGGCGATGTGAACGGTCAATTCCCCTTCACCCATGTTGCCGGCTACGAGGCGGGAATCGCCCTGACCAACGCGATCCTGCATCTCCCCCGGACGGTGGATTACGGCAGAATCGGCTGGTGCACCTATACGGATCCCGAGGTGGCAAGCATCGGGTTCAACGAAAAGCGGGCCCGCAAGGAAGGGCTGGACTACCGGATCATCGAGGAGCCCTTTGAAGACAACGACCGCGCCCGGGCGGAGGGGGAAACGATGGGCAAGATCAAGATCCTCCTCGATCAGAACGACAAGCTCCTGGGCTGCCAGATCGTGGGCGCCCATGCGGGCGAACTCATCCATGAGTGGATCATTGCCCTCTCGGGCGGAGTGAAGCTCTCCACGATGGCCGGCGCCGTCCACGTCTATCCGACCCTGTCCGAGATTTCGAAGCGCGCCGCTGGGCGGGTCTTTGCCGAAAAGCTCTTCGGCGACCGGACGAAAGGCATCCTCAAACTGCTGTTCAACCTCAAGGGAAGGGCCTGTACGCCTTGACGGGTATCCTCCCTCTTGCGCGGGAAAAGAATCGCAATCCGCGCTGCCTCTTGAACCGGATCCGTTAGGTCGGGATCTGCCGAGGGAAGCAACAGGCTTTTGAGGAGGCGTCCCATGAAAAAAAGAAAAAACATGCGGTAAAGGCGCAGCTCCCCTCAAACCGGGGTCTTTCGTTTTGGTGACCTTCAGAGCCGCGGGGTATACAAGAAAGACGGCCGCATTGTTCATCGGAAGCTCTCGGGCGCCGGCATTCTAATGGCTATCACAGCCGCAAGGCCGGGCCGGAGAGGGCTCGTGCGGGGCGCAGTCAGGATTCGAAGGCCTGCAGAAATTTCCGCTCCCCTTCATCCGTGCCGATCAGGATCAGCTCGGCGCCCTTCCGGATCGTGATCTGCGGGTCGGGGTTGATCGTCATCGCGCCGTCGTCCCGGATGGCAACAACAGAGCAGTCTGTCAGCTCCCGAATCTCGGAGCGGACCAGGTTCTTACCCACGAGGGATTCCGGGACCATTAGGCGGAAGATGTTGAGCCCCTCAGCCAGCATCCACGTGTCCTCGTTTTTCAGGAAGTTGAATATGGCGTTCGCCCCCAGGGAGGCATAGGACATGACGAAGTCTGCACCTGCACGGTGGAGTGTGGAGACGTTTCGCTCCAGGTTTGCACGGCTGAGGATCTGCATGTCCGGCCGAAGGCTTCGGAGGTACTTTGTCAGGTAGATGTTCGTAGCGTCGTCGTGGGTGGTGATCAGAGTGGCGGGGGCCTTTTCAATCCAGGCCTTCTGCAGCGTTCGGATGTCGGCGGCGTCCCCGACGACGTAATGCTCTTCGTCCTGCAGCCTCTTCGGGTTCTTCTCGATGACCAGGTAGGGGCTCCCCCGTTCCTTGAACCGCTGGGCAATGTTGTCCCCTACCCGCCCGCTTCCGACGATCAGTACCGGGTCCGCGGTGAGATTGCAGATGTGGTAAAAGGCGTAGATCTCGTCGTAGGCCGCCAGGTTTTTCTCGGAACCGGCCAGCAAGAGGACGCTGGTGCGCTCGATTCGGCTTTCGGCACGGGGGATCTCGAAGCGGCCCCGCTCCCATATTCCCACGACGTTCACCCCGAAGTTATCGCGAAGCCTGCTCTCGGCCAGCGTCTTGCCGACCAGGGGGGTGCCCATGGCGGAAAATTCCGCGATGATCAGCTCGTCGAAGCGGCTGATGTTGTTGGCCTTGCAGTCGCCGCCCACGGTCCACGCGGCCAGGGAGCGCCCCAACATGTCATAGATCTGCAGCACCTTCGTGCTGCCCGCCATCTTCAGGATGTCATCGGAATAGGGCGAATCGGCGGTGGAGAGGATGGGGACTTGCTCGCTCAGCTCCCGCACGGTGAAGGCGATGTTCGTGTTGATCTCGTCCCGGTTTGTGGCGACGACCATCGCCGCGCGATCGACGCGCAGTCTCCGGTAGGTTTCGGGGTCGTCGACATCCCCCACGGCCACCCGGACCCCCATGTCGTAGAGTTCCAGGGCGCGTTTGAAATCGTCCACGATGAGGACATACTCGATCTTGTGATCGTCCAGCTTTGAGATGAGGGCCATGGTGACCGGATCGTAGTTGGTGATGATCACGTGGCCCTTCGTCTCCGGCGGAAGCTCCCGGGGCGCCCGTTTTCTCGATTCGGCTTCGATCCAGGGGGCATAGAAGAATTTGATGAACATGAAGGGCAGCAGGGTGAGCAGAAAGATCATCCCGGAGAGCAGCACTACGATGGAAAAGACCCGCCCCAGGTCCGTCTGGAAGGTGATGTCGCCGAACCCCAGGGTCGACATGACCGTGAGGGTCCAGTAAACGCCGGTGAGCCACGTGTGGTCCTTCCCCTCGGCGGCCATGATGAAATGGAAGAGGATGCTGTAGACGGCCACCATGGCCGACAGGACGAAAAGGAACTTGCCGAGCTGGCGGATGTTGCGCTTGGTGCTCTCCTGCTGGAAGAAGAAGCTGATGACGGCGGGGTTGTATTTCATGGCGGCATTTCCTCGAAATTCTGGATATCACCATACCGTTTTCCGGCCCCTTTCCGCAAGGCCCGTGTGCGGCAGGGAAGAAGGGACAGAAAGGCAGTGACTGGTGGACAGGGATCCGTGAAGACG
>JBFYYH010000075.1:0-6193 GCA_041310125.1 Syntrophaceae bacterium
ATGAAGACGGTCACGTCCTGGGTCTTGGCAGCGAGAAGCTCTGCCGCCTTAATCTCCTCGTCCGTCACCTTTTCCCCGAGTTCCCGGAGGTCCTTGAGCAGGTGGGGATACTCGTTCTTCAGGGCGGCGCCGCAGGTCCCGCAGTCGACGAGGATTGCGTCCACATCGTCCCGGGCGAAGAGCTTCAGCGCCTCCCGGATCACCTCGACCGAGGTCTCCCGGTCCCCGGAGAGGAAGATCGGCAGACCGCAGCACCCCTGCTCCTTCGGGATCTGGACCTCGACCCCCATCCGGCTCAGGACGTCGACCACGGCGTTTCCGATGCTGCCGAAGACGTAGTTGGTGGCGCAGCCGTGGAAATAGAGGACCTTCGCCTTGGCCTTGCCCGTCTTCGGGGCGACCACCTCCGGCACCGTGTCGGAGAAGGCCTTTTTATTGAAAGGGGGAATGCGGTCCACCGAAAGGGCCCCCGCCTTGATCTTGGACTCGATCCAGGGGCCGCCGAAGTTCCGCCGCGCCCAGCCGCCGAGGGCGGCGGAGGTCGACATCATCCAGCGGCTGGCCAAAACCTGGAACATGACCTTCTTCTTCCAGTCGATGCCGTATTTCTGCTTTGCGCGCCAGCGGACGCCGGAGAAGAGATGGTCGCCGTGGACGCCGCTCGGGCAGTTGGCGACACAGGAGCCGCAGAGGAGGCAGGTGGAGAAGAAGGCCTCCTTCACCTCTTCGCTCAATTCCAGCTTCTTCTCGACGAGGCTCCGGGAGAGCTGGACCTTGCCGCGGGGGCTGGCCACCTCGAGGAGTTCCTCCTTGTAGACCGGACAGTGGGCCAGGCAGAGGCCGCACTTGATGCAATGATAGATGTTCTCACCCGTATTTTCACTGAGCAATGCTTTGTCTTCCATATCGAACCTGTCCCTCTCTTTCCTAAGCGCTCTCAGACCCCGCCCACATACCGGCCCGGGTTCAGGATTCCAGACGGATCCAGCTTTTCCTTCAGGCGGCGAACGACCACCACGTCGCTGCGGGTCTGGCCCCACACGTTCACCTTCTCCTTGACCGCCTTTGGGGCCCTCTCCACGACAAGGTTGCCTCCGTTCTTCACCGCTTCGGCGTTCAGCTTGCCGATCAGGGCGACCACGACCGCCGCTTTGCTCCCCAGGTCATCCCCCAGTGGCAGCTCCGCATAAAGGATGCCGTTGCCGGCGCGGCAGAACAGGGCGCCCTCCAGACCGGCCTCCTGGAGACCCGCCTCCAAGGCGCCGACCATCTCCGGCACCTTCGAAAGGGCGAAGTTGGCCTTGAGAGAGATCAGGTTGGGATGGGTCTTGGCCAGGCTGCCGGCGATGTCCCGGTAGGCGATCCAGAAATCCCGATGGGCATCCGCCGTGAGCACGATCACGTCGGAAGCGCCCTCCTGGCGTCCCATGTCGCTCAGATCCGTTTTCAGCCGCGCGACCCACTCCTCGATGCCGTCCAGGGCCACGGCCGCGACGTACTTGGCCTTCATGGCGGCGGTCGCGTTCAAATCCGTCGCCATCCGGCCATTCATGAGCTCCAGGGAGGCGGGATAGTACTTCGAATGGAGGAGCTTCTTGAGGAAGCCGGCCGCCTCCTTCAGGCCGTTGAAGGGGAACAGGAGCGTCGCCTCCGCGTCGGGCCGGGGGGTGATCCGGAAGGTGATCTCGCAGATGATCCCGAGGGCGCCCATGGAGCCGATCATCATCTTGGTCATGTCGTAACCGGCGACGTTCTTCACCGCTTTGCCGCCGGCCACGACGATGTCCCCGTTGGGCATCACGGCCTTGATCCCGAGGATGTAGTCCCGGTGCGAACCGTAGAGAAAGCGTTTCGAGCCGGTGTCGTTGGTCGCCACGATCCCGCCGACCGTGGCCCCCTGCGTATGCTGGGGATCCAGGGGGAGGAAGTATCCCCGTCCCTCGGCCGCCAGCTTCGCCTGAATCTCCGCCAGGCTCACGCCGGATTCCACGCCCACGGTCAGGTTGGCGATGTCGTAATCGTTGTAACGGTTCATCCTTTTGGTGGAAAGGAGGATGTCGAACTTCTTGGGGATGCCCCCCAGGGCCATCTTCGTGCCGCCGCCCATGGGAATGACGGCCAGCTTCTCGGCACAGGCCCAGGCGACCACCTTGGAGGTCTCTTCCATCGTCCCCGGCGAAACCATCGCCTGGGGGGTCAAGCCGTCCACCGCCAGGGCCTTGAGCTTTTCCGGGTCTGTGATCACATTGGCCTCGCCGACGATCTCCCTCAGTTTAGAGGCCAATTTTTCATTGTTGGACATAGGGTGTTCTCCTTTCCTCGATCAAGCCGCTTTTTCAGCCGGAAGCAACTTTCCGGGGTTGTAAACGTTCTCGGGATCAAAAGCCTTTTTCACATTGCGCATCGCGGCAATGTCCCTCTCGCTGAAAATCAGGGGCATGCCCTTGAGTTTCTCGACCCCGATGCCGTGCTCGCCGCTGATCGTCCCGCCCATTTCGGCACAGATCTTCATGATCTCGAAGGCCGCCTTGTGCACCCGGTCCAGTTCATCCTTGTCCCGTTCATCGAAGAGGATCAGGGGATGGAGATTCCCGTCGCCGGCATGGAAGACGTTGGCGATCGGAAGGTTGTACTTCTTCCCGATCTCGACCACCTGGGCCAGGGCCTCGGGGAGCCGGGTCCGCGGCACCGTCGGATCATTGACCAGGTAGTTGGGGCGGAGCCTTCCGACCGCGCCGAAGGCGCCCTTCCGGCCGGCCCAGATCTTTTCCCGTTCGGCCTCGTTCTGGGCCACGCGCACCTCGCGGACCTTGTTCTTCTTGCAGATCTCCACCACCTGTTCGGTCAGCCGTTCCATGCCGTCCTTCAGGCCGTCCAGCTCGATGAGCAGGATGGAGGCGGCGTCTTCGGGGAAGCCGACGTGGTAGGCCGCCTCGACCGCCTTGATCGTCAGGTTGTCCATCATCTCGAGTGTGGTCGGGATCATCCCGGCCTTGACGATGTCGCTGACGGTGTTTGCCCCGTCGGCGATCGTGTCGTAGATGGCAAGCATCGTCTTGACCGCCTCGGTCTTGGGCATCATGCGCAGGGTCAGCTTCGTAACCATACCGAGCGTCCCCTCGGACCCGACCATCAGGCCGGGCAGGTCAAAGCCCGGGTTGTCGAGGGACTTGCCGCCCACCTCGATCACCTCGCCGTCGTAGAGGACGACTTCGGCGCCGAGCACGTGGTTGGTCGTGCAGCCGTACTTGAAGCAGTGGGCCCCGCCCGCGTTCTCCCCCAGGTTGCCGGCGATGGTGGTCGCCTTCTCGCTGGAGGGGTCCGGATGGTAGAGATAACCGTACTTGCCGATCGCCCCCTTGATGTCGAGCGTGATCGCACCCGGCTCCACCACGACCCGCTGATTCTCCACATCGATCTCGAGGATCCGATTCATCCGGGTGAAGAGCAGGGCGATTCCGCCCTGTGTGGGGGCGCTGCCGCCGCTCAGATTCGTGCCGGCGCCGCGGGCCACGACGGGGATCCCGTTCGCGCGGGCGAATTTCACCACCTTGGACACCTCCTCCGTGGAGGCAGGCATCACGATGCAGTCGGGCCTTCCCCGGTTGAGGGAGGCGTCATAGCCGTAGAGCTGGATCTCCATCTCCGAGGCCATGACATCCTCTTTTCCCACGATCTTGGCCAGCGCCTCGATCATTGTTGTGCGTTCCATTATTCCACTCCTTTCTCGGAGACGGACTTCGCGCCCGACCGGACGCCGGCTGCGCCTCCCGATACAAGACGGGGCAATCCCCGATGGCCGGAGATTGCCCCGCTCAAAATCATTCGCTTCTTGCTCTGTTCAAATGGATCATGCTCTATTTTTTCCGCAGGGCTTCCATCTCTGCGATTTCCTTCATCGTGGCCAGGATCTGACGGGCATTCTCATAGACCGGGGTATCGACCATCTTTCCCTTGAAGGAGACTGCGGCGGCGCCCTTGGCGATCCCCTCTTCCTCGAAGATTTTCACCACGCCCGTCGCCCACTCGACATCATCGGCCGACGGCATGTAAAGTTTGTGCGAGGGCTCGATCTGACTCGGATGAATCAGCATCCGGCCCTCATAGCCCATCTGGCGGCCCTGGAGAACGCTCGCCTCGAAGGCCTCGACGTTCTTGAAATCGACGAAGGGGCAGTCGATCGCGACGCAGCCGGCGGCGCGGGCGGCCACGGCGGTGTAGAAACGGCCGTAGGTCTGCTCGACGGCCTCGGAGGTCAACTTCACCCGCATGTCCTTGCAATAATCGACGGCGCCGAAGATCAGGGAATTCACGCGCGGGCTTGCAGTGGCGGAGGCGTAGGCGTTGATCATCCCCTTGGCCGTTTCGATCAGCAGCTGAATGGCGATGCTGCCCACTTTCAGGCCGCGCCGTCTCTCGAGCTCTTCGAGTTTCCAGTCGAGCCGCTTCACGTTGTCCGCCTCGCCGGTCTTGGCCAGACAGACGCCGGAAAGTCCTTCATGGACAATCGCTTCGAGGTCGTCGTTGGTCATCAGGGTTTCCCAGTTGTTGATCCGGGAATAGACCTTCGATCCGCCGGTTCCGGCATATTTCAGGTTCTCACGGACGCACTCGCGGGCCTTCGCCTTTTCGGCGGGGGGAACGGAGTCCTCCAGGTCCAGCGTGATGATGTCCGCTGGAAACTCCGGTGCCTTGCCGACCATCTTCTCATTGTTACCCGGAACATAGAATACGGATCTCATGACTGCCATAATCGTTTCTCCTTTCTTTCTTGGGGTTATTTGACCCTCAGTTTTCCCTGCTCTTTGAATTCCCGGAGCTTCTCGGGGATCTCGTTGGGATTGTCCACCACGATGATGCCCGCTTCCCTGAGCCGCGTGATCTTGTCCTGGGTGGAACCGCTGCCCCGCTCGACGATCGCGCTGGCGTGGGAGAACTTCATTCCCGCCGGCGCCCAGGCGCCGGAGACGTAGATGATGATCGGTTTGGTGAACTTTCCCGACTGGACGAGCTGCGCCGCCTCTTCCTCATGCGATCCGCCCATCTCGCCGAAGATGGCCATGACATCCGTGTCCGGATCCTCCTGGAAGAGGGGGAGGACATCCGCGAAGGACATCCCCGTCACCGGCTCCGTTCCGACGTGCAGGACCGTGCTGACGCCGAACCCCGCCTGGGTGATCACGTAGGGGAGGGTCCCCGATTGCCCGCCGCTGCGGGAGATGACGCCGACATGCCCCGGCACGAAATGTCTCGTGGCGAACTCGACGGAGCCGCCCAGCCAGCCGAGGACGCCGATGCCCGGGGTGTTCACCCCGATCGACCCTGGACCGAGGAGCATGGCGCCCTTCTGCTTTCCGTAGGCGACCATCTCGAGGATGTCGTAGAGGGGCACGCGCTCCACCGGCATGACAATCCACTTGATGTCGGCATCGAGCGCCTCGAAGACGGCGTCTTTCAGCCCCGTTCCGGGGATGAAGGTCACGGAAACATCGAAAAGCCCGTGGTTTTTCACCGCATCCTTGACCGTATTGTACACGGGGATCCCGTCCACCTCCTCGCCGCCGCGGCCCGGCGTGACGCCCGCGATGACATTCGTTCCCATGCGACGCATGAACTTGGCCCGCATCGAGCCTTCCCGGCCCGTGATCCCCTGAACCACCACTTTCGAAGATTTTGTCAGCAAGATAGCCATATTGTCACCACCTTCTTGGTTAGGATATTCCGTGCTTCCGACGGTACTCTTCCAGTCCCGGCGTCGGGGCCTCGATGGTGATCGCCCCTTTCCCCCGGAACCAGCACTCATATTCACAGGCCAGGCATTCCGTCCCCAGGCGCTTGGTGTCCCCCTCGATCGCCGGCTTTCCGTCCTTCAGGACCAGGAGCCCCCGGGCGTAGGTCTTGCAGGCCGCGATGCAGGCCTTGGATTCGCACTCCTGACACTTGCTCTCGTCGATGATCACCTTGATCGTCTGTTCCTGAAACTCCATGGGTGGCCTCCTTTTACCCTTTTCTTTCCTTCTTGTATTCGAGAACCATCTCCTTCATCTCCGCGGCCAGCCCCACCGTGTCGTAGACGCGCTCGCCGCCGTAGATCCGGATCCGGGCGTTGAGATCCTTCGTCCCCTCCCTGAGGATTTCCAGGGACTCCTTCTCCTTGTTCCCGGCCAGGAGGAGCATGACGGGGAATCCGGGA
>JBFYYH010000076.1:0-8800 GCA_041310125.1 Syntrophaceae bacterium
CTCTTCCGATCTGGCCGGGAACAATACCTTCCACGCGACGAGCGGGCCCCGCTACGGATTGCTGACAGGTCTTGAATGGTCCGCGCCCCTTGAGCTGGGCGTTGCGAAAGTCGCATCATTCTGGGGTTCGCCCTGGGGCGCATGCGACCTGGCAAGCACCGGCAACGGCAAGGCCTTCGCAACCTGGCCGGTCCCGCAGGGCATCATGGGGCGCTGGATCGCCTGGAACGCCCCGAACAGGGCCGACGCCGGCGCCATGGATCATCCCATGTGGACGTTGCCGGATCCAGGACAGCCGGACGCGTTCGAACCCGTGCATATCGTCATCGACCCGCCTGCGCGCGACCCAAACCCCGCCGGTCATGCCCGCGTCCTCGTAAAGGACGTCCGCAACGAAACAGTCTTCCGGCAAACCACGATCTTCGACAAACACATGAGCCATATCGAGCTGCACCCGCCGGTTCCCGAACTGGTGCGGCGGATGGTCGAGACGCAGGCGGACCGTGTCCTCGCCTCTCAGGTTGAAAATCCGCCCGAAACGATCGAATGCGAAATCGCCGTCTTCGACATCAGGACGCCGGCCACGATGCTCTACTGGGATGTCGAAACGAGGATGGAATTGACCCTGCACGCCCGCGGCGGGGCAAGGACGGTGTCGGCCGCAGCGTCCGAACGCACCTTTCTCTGGCCTTCGCAGGATATCATCGCCCGTATGGTCCGGGAAGTGCTGCGGCAGGCCGAAGAAAGGACCGGCCAGGAGCTGCGGGAACTACTCGCCCGTTAAACTCATGGAGCGCAGGGAGGCGGCAACGATCGGAAGGTGTTCGACGCCCGGAGTGGCCAGATCCTCTTCTCAAAGGCGCATCGCTGATCATGGGGGATGACTATTCGGGGTAGGAGTAGGGTAGCAAGAAAAAGAAGAGGGGTTAAGCGACTTGCCTAACCCCTGGATATCTGGAGCCGATGAGCGGGATCGAACCGCTGACCCGCCGATTATGAATTAGGAATTTCCGCTATTTAAACTATAATATCAAAATATTACTCCATTTTTGATTGGCCACAGGACAAAGGCCTGTATATCAATCCTCAAATTTATAGGGCTAAACGAACGACAATATCGCTTGACTTCATGTGTGGGTATGTATTAGCATGTAACACAAGTAAGTCAATTGTGAGGTCAGGCAATGTCAAAAATATTAAATGTTCGACTTACAGATGATATTTCGTCTCGTCTCGATTTTCTCGCGGATAAGACGAAACGTCCCAAGAGCTTCTATATAAGAGAGATCCTCATCCGGCACCTTCCGGAGTATGAAGACGCCTATCTTGCCCTTGATCGTCTCAGCGACAGGAACGCCAAATATTACTCGACCGAGGATGTGGAGAAGATCCTTGATCTATAGTATCCAATGGCAAGAAGAGGCCGTTAAAGATCTCAAGAAGATCGATCGTCAAACGCAAAAGAAGATCATTGCCCGGGTCAAAGACTATCTCGCCAAAGATCCTCTTAGCCTGGGCAAACCGTTGCAAGGGATCTTCAAAGGCCTTTATCGTTACCGTTATGGACCTTCCCGCATTATTTACGCCATCGACAGAGGGTCCGTGCTGATTCTGATATTAAGAGTCGCAGATAGAAAGGAAATTTACGAGGACCCTATCAAAAATAATTAGAAAAGGGGAATAAGGGTTCAAGTCCCACATCGCCTACCATTTTAATTCAATAATATCATTAATTTGGAAAATCACAACCCTCAATATCTGATCCGATAGCGATCCGATGAAGGGGTAGAACCACCTTAGAATGTGATCTCCCCTCCCCTCCTCCTTATTGCCAGAGCTGAGAAAGTCGCATCCTTCCCGCCGTCGCCTGATTCCCGTAAAGCATGAGTTAAGACGCGCTAGTCAAGGCCGACGAAGTGAGCCGCAGGGAACGCATCATAAGAAAGATGGATGATGTGGCCAACGAAAAGGAAAGAAAAAAGGGGCCAGCTTTCGCCAACCCCTTGATTTCTGGAGCCGATGAGCGGGATCGAACCGCTGACCTGCTGATTACGAATCAGCTGCTCTACCGTCTGAGCTACATCGGCCTTTTGCCATTCGGCGGGTGCACTTCCGTGAGGGAGTGCCTATTTATCCCATGCCATACCCCTTGTCAAGAATTTCGTGCGCGCCGAGAGTCTGCCTTGACTTTCGGGATTCCTCTGATATGATTCACCAAATTTCAAAAATCCGGCGAAGGAGAACGGGGCTTGAAGGCGCGGTTGAAGAAGATCCTCTCGGTATCCCCCCTGAAGATTGCGCTGGCCGTCATCCTGATCGCCCTGGTCCTGTTCTTCCTGGATGCCCCCTTCCTCCGCTTCATGGAACTCAAGGCCCTGGATCTGCGGATGGTTTTCCGGGGCGCGATGCCGCCGGGGGGCGAGACGGTCATCGTGGCGATCGACGAGAAGAGCCTCAGCGAACTCGGGCGCTGGCCCTGGCCGCGCACAACCCTCGCGAAGCTCGTGAAGGTCCTCCAGGGGTACGGCGCCAAGGCCGTCGGATTCGATATCGTCTTTGCCGAGCCGGATGCGAATTCCAGCCTCAAAACCGTCGCCGAGCTTTCAGCGGAACTCAATAAAACCGGCATCCGGGATGCGCGCCTCTCCGGTCTGCTTCAGGAGAAGCAGAAGGAGGCCGACACGGACGCCGCCCTCGCCCGCGCCATCGAAGAGGCGGGGAACGTCACCCTCGGCTACTTCTTCCACATCACCGCGAAGGAGGTGGGGCACCTGACCGAGGAACAGATCGCCGCCGGGGAAGAGGGGATCGCCAATTCCCGGTTCCAGATGATCCGCGGTCCGAAGGGCCGAGACGAGTCCCGCCTGATCCGGGCCTACGCCGCCCAGCCCAGCCTCCCGATCCTCTCCGACGTCGCTGGAAACAGCGGCTATTTCAACGCCTTTCCGGACAGCGACGGGGTTCTCCGCTGGTCGCCTCTTGTGATCCGCTTCCGGGACAACGACTACACCCCCCTGGCCTTTTCGCTGCTCTTCCAGTACCTCGACTGGCCGATGGCCGTCCTCAATATGGCCGAATACGGGGTGGAGAGCATCCAGCTCGACAAGCGGCGAATCCCGACCGACGAGAGCGGACGCCTCCTCATCAACTACCTCGGCCCCGCCCGCACCTTCCCCCATTACTCCGTGTCCGATGTCCTCAACGGGCGGCTGACGGCCGATCACTTCAGGGACAAGATCGTCCTCATCGGCGCAACGGCAATCGGCATCTACGACATGCGGGTCACCCCCTTCTCTCCCGTCTATCCGGGGGTGGAGATCCATGCGACCGTGATCGACAACATCCTCCACGGAAATTTTCTCATCCATTCCGGGTGGACGAAGTTTCTCGATCTCTGCATCATTGTCTTCGCAGGACTCGTCATGGGCCTGGCCGTTCCACGGATGAAGGCCGTCGCGGGCGTCGCGCTCAGCATCGTGCTGATCGCGGTCTTTGTCGCCGTGAATGCCGCCGTCTTCGTCCGCTACAGCGTCTGGCTGAACCTGATCTACCCCGTCCTGACGATGATGACGATCTACCTCGGGATCACCGTCTACCGGTACGTCACCGAGGAGCGGGAGAAGAAGAAGATCCGCGGCGCCTTCCAGTATTACCTGACCCCTTCGGTGATCAGTGAAATCCTCCAGGATCCTTCCAAGCTGAAGCTGGGAGGGGACAAGAAGCAGCTCTCGGTCCTCTTTTCCGACATCCGCGGCTTCACGTCGATCTCCGAAAAGCTGACGCCGGAGGAACTGGTCCAACTGCTCAACGAATACCTGACGGCGATGACGAACATGGTCTTCCGCCACGACGGCCTCCTGGACAAGTACATCGGCGATGCGGTCATGGCGGTTTTCGGCGCGCCGCTGGAACAGCCCGACCACGCGCTCCGGGCCTGCCGGACCGCCCTCGGCATGACCTCGGAACTCCGGCGGCTTCGGGAGAAATGGGCCGCGGAAGGCCGTCCCGACGTGAACATCGGCGTCGGCGTCAACACGGGCGAGATGGTCGTGGGCAACATGGGCTCGGAGATGCGCTTCGACTACACGGTCATGGGGGACAGCGTGAACCTCGCCTCCCGCCTCGAGGGGACGAACAAGGAATACGGGACGGGCATCATCATCAGCGAATTCACCTTCGAGCACGTCCGAGAGGAGCTCATCTGCCGGGAGCTGGACGCCGTCCGGGTAAAGGGCAAGAAGCTCCCGGTCCGGATTTACGAGCTGCTGGGCGAAAAGCAGGAGGCATCCCAGTGGCAGGAATTTGTCACCCATTTTGAAACAGGCCTTTCCCAATACCGCGACTGTCTCTGGGATGAGGCGATCGCCTCCTTCCGGAGCGTCCTGGAGGTGAAACCGGACGATTCCCCGGCCAGGCTCTACATCGAGCGCTGCGAGGCATTCAAGGCCGATCCTCCCCCAGGCGGATGGGACGGCGTCTGCACGATGACGAAAAAATAATTGCATGCAAAAAGCGGTGTCTCCCTTCTCCCATCCGGGATGGGCGCCGCAGGACGGAAAACGATGCGATGCCATTAAAGGAAGCGATGAAATACCGAAGCTGGGTCGAGGTCGACCTCGGCCGCTTCGCCGAGAACTGGAAGGAGATGAGGCGGCTGGTCGGCCCCGGCGTGAAGATCATGCAGGTGGTCAAGGCGGACGCTTACGGCCATGGGGCGATCGAGATCTCCAACTGCGCCCTGAAGAACGGCGCCGCCTGCCTCGGCGTGGCGAACGCCGACGAGGGGGCGCAGCTCCGGGTGAGCGGGATCACCGCCGCGATCGTGATCCTCTCCCCTGCAACCGCCTCCGAGATCGACCAGATCATCAAGTACGGACTGACCCCCTCCGTCTCCGACCTCGGTTTCGCGCGGGAGCTCCAGAGAAGTTCGCGCCGGGCCGGCATCCGGACGCCGATCCACGTCGAAGTGGATACCGGAATGGGGCGGGGCGGAACGACAGAGGAGGAGGCCTTCCGGACCATCCGCGGGATCGCCTCGCTTCCCAATCTGACGATCGAGGGGATCTTCTCCCATTTCGCGGAAAGCGAGATCCCCTCCTATTACAACGAGCGGCAGTGGGAGGCTTTCCAGGCGCTGCTGGAGAGGCTCGATGCGGAGAAGCTCCGCTTCCCGCTCCGCCACATCTCCAACAGCGGCGCCATCCTGAATTACCCGCAGTTCCACCTCGACATGGTGAGGCCGGGAATCATGTCCTATGGGATCTACCCCTCCCCGGAAACCCGGAAGAAGGCGGTTCTCGCCCCTGTGATGAGCTTCAAGACGCGGGTGGTCCTGGTCAAGGAGTTCCCGGAAGGGTACACGATCGGCTACGGCCGGACCTTCATCACGCGACGGCCCACCCGGATCGCCACGATTCCCGTCGGCTACGGGGACGGATTCGGCTGGCTTCTCTCCAACCTGGGGGAGGCCCTGGTGCGGGGGAAGCGCGTCCCGATCGCAGGGCGGATCTCGATGGACATGTGCACCCTCGACGTGACCGCCCTGCCGGACTGCAGGGTCGGCGACGAGGTGATCCTCCTCGGCGAACAGGGGGAGGAAAGGATCACGGCCGACGAAATCGCCGCGAAGGTTCGGTCGATCAGCTACGAGGTCCTCTGCGCCCTCGGAAAGCGGGCGCCGCGGGTCTTTCTCCGCAAGGGCCGGACCGGCCGGGTCGAGCCCAGCCTCCGGCGGATCTTCCTCCCGGATGAGGAGAAATCCATCTCCCGGATCGACCGGATCATCCGCCAATGCTTCCAGACAAGGGCGCGCAGCGAAGAACTCGGCGACGCGATCTATTACGAGATGTTCGAGACCCTCTTCGGCAAGGAGGACCGCCAGCTCGAGCTGCGGAACGATTTCCGCTACGATATCCGGGTGGCGGAGTTCGCCCCGAAGGATGGGATTTCGGAAGCCGTGCGGCGGGATTATTTCCGGGTGACGACCCGCGTGGAATACACGAAAACCCTTCGGAATTCCCTGTTCATGATCGGCTGCGCGAAGGACAACGAACAGCTCGCGGCCTTCTTCGAAGAGAGGCGCTGCGAATACCGCTGGCTCTTGAACGGCGGTGAGAACCTCGTCGCCGAGCGGGACTTCCGGGTGAACCGGGTCCGGATCGACCAAACGGAGATCCCGCTCATCCGGGCGGAAAACACGGAGCGGGGCTATGAGGTCTGGTTCGGCGCGGAAGGGCTCAAAAAAAAGCTCAACCGCACGGCCCGGGTCGAAATCGAGATCGAAACCAAGAAACGGAAGGACAACCGGCTCTTCTCCGCCTATCTCGTCTACCCGACCCGCGGGTTCAGGATCTCCTTCCGTTATGCGGGAACGGGGATGAAGAATGTCCGGGACATCGGCTTTTTCGCGGGCAAGCACCCCTACCCGAAGGTGATCCGGAAAAAGGGAAAATCGATCACCCTCGCTCTGGGCAGCGAGGCGTGGATCTTCCCGACGAGCGGCGTGACCTTCCTCTGGGATCTTTAACAAAGGGTATGGAGGATATGAAGAAACTGCGTGTGGGCGTGATCCTGGGGGGAATGTCCTCGGAGCGTGAGGTCTCTCTCAACAGCGGACGGAACGTGTACGACAACATGGACCGGGAGGCGTACGATCCGAAGGCCGTTTTTATGGATGGGCGGGGGGGGCTGTGGGACATCCCCTGGCAGCTCATCTCCCAGAACACCACGACGGACATCACGGAGCGCCTCGAGAAGGAGGCGAGACGGATCTCCTATGAAGGTCTCCGCGGGGAGATCGATTTCGCCTTCGTCTCGCTCCACGGGAAATACGGAGAAGACGGCTGCCTCCAGGGGCTCCTCGAGCTCCTCGGCCTCCCCTACACGGGCCCCGGCGTCCTCGCCTCTGCCCTGGGCATGGACAAGCACATCCAGCAGATGATCCTCCGGGCCGAGGGGGTCGGCGTTCCCGTGAGCGTCCTCGTTCGGGAGGAGGAATGGAAGAACGACCGGGAAGGCGTGATGAAGACCCTCCTCGACCGCTTCCGTCTCCCCCTGTTCACGAAGCCGCCGCGGGAGGGCTCCAGCATCGGCGTCACGCTCGTCCGGGACGAGGCCTCCCTCACGGAGGGGATCGAAGCGGCGCTGAAATGGGACCGGGCCGTCCTCGTCGAGGAGTTCCTCGACGGAACGGAATTCTCCTCCATCATCCTGGAGGAGGCCGGCAATCCGTTCGCTCTCGAGGTCACGGAAATCACGCCGCAGAGCGACTACTTCACCTACGACGACAAGTACATGCCCGGCCGCTGCCGGAAGTTCACGCCCCCCCGGAGCATCCCGCCGGAGGCCGTGGAAAAGATCAAGGCGGAGGCGATCCGCGCCTTCCGGACGCTGGGTTTCCGCTCCTACGGCCGGATCGACGGCTTCTACATGAAGGACGGGCGGGTCCTCATCACGGATCCCAACTCCTCCTCCGGCATGGCGCCCTCCTCCTTCTTCTTCGAACAGGCGGCCTGCCGGGGGATGCTCCCCTCGATGATCATCGGCCGGCTGATCGAAAACGCCCTTCTGATCCACAGGAAAAAACAGGGGCCACTGTAAAAGTATTTGCTTGACTTTTGCGTGTAACTTGGAAAGACTTCTCTTCAATACCAACGCTTTATAGGGCGGTTCGAATCCCGTCGGCAGGAATTTGGCCATGAGAAGAATCCCATCCATCCTTGTCTTTTCGCTGATTGCACTCGGTGTTACCTCCTGCCTGGTGCCCGAAAAGAGAGGGGTCCCCGTTTCGAGACCGACGGTTTCGGCACCGTTTGTCTCCCCCAAACCCGCGACCGGTGAAAAACGGATCGCCGTCGTCGAATTCATCAATCGAAGCGAGTTCGGGGACGAGGAATTCGCGGGAAAGGCGCGTGACACCTTTGAAGCCGAATTGGCCTCGACGAACCACTTTATTCTCGTCGAGCGGAGCCGCCTCAACCTGGTCATGAAGGAGCAGGCCTTCTCTCAGAGCGGCCTGGTGGATGACCAAACCATGAGCCGTTTGGGAAAACTCGTCGCGGCAAAATACATCTGCATGGGAACCATCGAGGCGCTTCGGGGAGAGGAGAGGAAGGAGGAGCGATTCAGGAGCAAACTCAGTTCCATCCTCGGCGTCGATCGGAGCAACGACTTTCTCGGACTGACCAAGGGGAGCGATCCCTACCAGACCGCCTGGGATCTCCTGGTCACGGTCGGGATCCGGGTCATCGATGTGGAAAAGGGAACCATCCTTTTCAACCGTTCGCTGAGGGGGGAGGCACAGAACGTCCGTCTCCGGCAGTCCACGACCGGTCCGGTGTATGATTCCACGGCGGCGTTCGAGATCCTCAAACCCGTCATGGAGGAGGTCGCCCGCCAGATGGTCCTCTCCTTCCCCGACTGATCCGGGTGGGAAGAGCGGGGAAAAAGAAGTGAGTTTCGGGATCATCCGATATTCGGATTCGACCCGGTTGCTGCGCAGAGGAAAGCCGCCGTTCCAAAACAGCGGAATGTTCGCGTGATTCGATTTTCGACCATTCAAAAGAAGAGGAGGGGCATTATGAGGAGAATGGAACTGGCACTGGTGATCGGACTCTGTTTGCTGGCCGCGGGCTGCATGACGAGGGATCGCGTGGCGGACTTCACGATCCTGTCCTCAAAAAACATCTCGTCGCTCGAAGGAGCTCAGGACATGGGGATCTTTGAGGGCAAGGACTGCAGAAGCGCCCTGAGCGGGCAGATGCCGAACATCAAGGAGGCCGTCGACCGGGCGATGGAAGCG
>JBFYYH010000077.1:0-2684 GCA_041310125.1 Syntrophaceae bacterium
CCTGGATGGCTTACTTTGTACTGCTGTCCGCCGCCCAGATGGCAGTCATGGCCTCTCTGATTCGCAACGAATCCGGACGTAGCTGATCGAGGAAAAATCCTGCGCGGAAGCTCTGGTCATAGATCTTTACGACAAGGCTGCGTCGGACAGAACCGTTGGATGCCGTCCGCGAAGGGCGGCCGGAACACGCCTGCTTCCGTAATGATCGCGGCGATGAGGCCGTTGGGCGTCACGTCGAAGGCGGGATTCCAGACGGCAACCCCGTTCGGGGCCGTCCGGACGCCGCCACACCGGATCACCTCGTCGGGGTTGCGCTCCTCGATCGGGATCTCCCCGCCATCCGCGAGTTCCGGATCGATCGTCGAGAGGGGCGCCGCCACGTAGAACGGAATCCCGTGCGCCCGCGCCAAAACCGCAAGGCCGTAGGTTCCAATCTTGTTCGCCGTATCGCCGTTTGCGGCGATCCGGTCCGCGCCGACGATCACCAGGTCGATCTTCCCCCGCTTCATCAGAAAGCCCGCCATGCTGTCCGCAATCAGCGTGCAGGGGATCCCCTCCCGCATCAGCTCCCAGGCAGTCAGCCTGGCGCCCTGGAGGACGGGGCGGGTCTCGTCGACCCAGACGTGGAGCTTTTTCCCCTCTTCCCATGCGGCGCGGATCACCCCGAGGGCGGTCCCGTAGCCGGCGGTGGCGAGCGCCCCGGCGTTGCAGTGGGTGAGGATCCGGGCGCCGTCCGGGATCAGCTCGCTTCCATTCGCGCCCAGCCGCCGGTTGACCGAGACATCCTCCTCGCCGATCCGGATGGCCTCAGCGACCAGCGCCTCGCGAACCGTTCTGAAAGGATCGGCCGCTCGTCCTTTCCTCCCGATTTCCCCGGGCCCTTCCCCCGCCGGTTGGCCATCCGGCCGCGGGGATGGCGTACTGCCCGCAGCCGCTGGGTCTGGAGCCGAACGCAGAAGGAACTCGCTCTCGAAGCGGCGCTTCATCCGCTCGACCGCCCAGAAGAGGTTCCGGGCCGTCGGGCGGCTGGCGGCGAATTGCATGCAGATTTCATAGAAGGCGCCCCGGAAGGCGTCCGGCGCGGCGGCCTCGATCCGGAGGGCGCCGAGGGCGATCCCCATTGCCGCGGCGACGCCGATCGCCGGAGCGCCGCGGATCGTCAGGTCCTGGATCGCCGCGATCACCTCGCGATAATCCGTACAGGCCACCTGCCGCTCCACCAGCGGCAGGGCCTTCTGGTCGATCATCACGACCGCGCCGTCCTGCCAGAAAACAGTCCGGATTCCCTTTGCCATCCCCAACCCCAATCTCTGAATCCGCTGACCTGGAACCAGCAACCGGACCTCACTCTTTTCATCGGATCAGCCCGCCAGCAGCTTCTTGAGGAGGTCGTTGATCATCTGGGGATTGGCCTTCCCCTGGGTCGCCTTCATCGCCTGGCCGACGAAGAAGGCAAAGACCTTCTCCTTCCCGGCCCGGTACTGGGCGACCTGCGCCGGATTCTTCTCGAGGATCTCCGTGATCGTCGCGGACAGGGCCCCCTCGTCGGTGATCTGGACGAGCCCCTTCTCGGCGATGATCGCCTCCGGGGGTTTCCCCGTCCGGTACATCGCCTCGCTGACCTCCTTGGCCATCTTGCCGCTGATCGTCCCGGCCTGGATGAGGCGGATCATTTCGGCGAGGGATGCGGGCGCGATCGGGCACTCCCGGATGTCCCGCTTGTCTTCGTTGAGGAACCGCAGAACATCCCCCATGACCCAGTTGCTGGCAAGCTTCGGCTCGCCCGAGAGGCGGACGACCTCCTCGTAGTAGTCGGCGAGCGCCCGGCTGGCGGTGAGAACCCCCGCGTCGTAGGGCGGAATCCGGTAGTCCCGGACAAACCGCTCCCGCTTCTCCAGGGGGAGTTCCGGCATCTCCCGGCGGAGCCCTTCGATCCATTCCTCGCCGATCACGATCGGAACGAGGTCGGGGTCGGGAAAGTACCGGTAGTCGTGCGCCTCCTCCTTGCTCCGCATGGAGTGGGTCACTCCCGCCGTGTCGTCCCAGAGGCGGGTCTCCTGGACGACCTCGCCCCCCGCTTCCAGGACGTAGCTCTGGCGCTTGATCTCGTATTCGAGGGCCCGCTGGACGTTCCGGAAGGAGTTCATGTTCTTCAGCTCCGTCCGGGTCCCGAAGGCCTCCGTTCCCCTGGGTCGGAGCGAGACGTTCGCATCGCAGCGGAAGCTCCCTTCCTCCATGTTCCCGTCGCAGATCCCGAGGTAGACGAGGGTCTCGTGGAGCCGCCTCAGGTAGGAAGCGGCCTCCTCCGCGCCCCGGATGTCCGGTTCACTGACGATCTCGATCAGCGGCACGCCGGTCCGGTTCAGGTCGACGAAGCTCACGGGGTTCCGCTCGTCATGCAGGAGCTTCCCCGCGTCCTCCTCCATGTGGATCCGGGTGATCCCGATCCGCTTCTTCCCGCCGTCGAGCTCGATCTCGACCCAGCCGTGCTCGGCGGGCGGGGCGGCGTACTGGGAGATCTGGTAGCCCTTGGGGAGGTCGGGGTCGGGAAAGTACCGGTAGTCGTGCGCCTCCTCCTTGCTCCGCATGGAGTGGGTCACTCACGCCGTGTCGTCCCAGAGGCGGGTCTCCTGGACGACCTCGCCCCCCGCTTCCAGGACGTAGCTCTGGCGCTTGATCTCGTA
>JBFYYH010000078.1:0-4418 GCA_041310125.1 Syntrophaceae bacterium
ATACGGGATGGGCCCCCAATCTCAGCAGGGCGCCTCCCCCTGCGTACTTCCACTTCCGGGAGTAGACGGAGTGAGATCCGGAATGGCTTTCTTCGGCCCGGATGTCCATGACCGTCCCCTGGCTCACCTTCATCAGACTCTTCAGCTTGGCCACGGGCGGGGCGTAGACCCAGTTTTCCGCGTAGCAGAGGGTGACCTTGTTGTCCCGGACGGCCCCGGCCACCGCTTCACAATTCGCCATCGCTTCGCGGAGCATCGTCTCGCGGGCCACGGCCAGCCCCACGAGTTCTTCCGGCCGATCCGTCCCGAAATACCCCGTCAGAGGCTTTTCGCAGATCACATGCTTGCCGGCCTGCGCCGCCTGGATGATGAATTCATGATGCAGATCGGTGGGAACGCAGATATCGATCGCATCGATATCCTTCCGGTCGAGAAGGCGCCGGTGGTCATCGACAGCCTGCGGGATGCCGAATTTCTTCGCCAGCGCCTCGGCGCTTCCCTGTGTCCGGGACGCCACCGCCATGATTTCAACCTTCGATCCCCGCAGGCGCCGGTAATTATGAAGATGCAGATCAGCCGCAAATTGGGCCCCGATGATTCCAATTCTCAGTGGCGGCATAAAGACCCCTTTCTCCTCAACAGGGAGTTGAAAAAATGGTGTTTAGGGTTGGCGGCTTCGCGCGCCTTGCCTGCGGCCTTTTTGCGAAGCCGTCCCATTTTCGAGCTTCTTTGGACTTTTTACAAGGTTGTCAGAGTTGCAAGAACTCACTTTTGCGAGGGCAGAGAATATGAACAACAGTCCCCTGTGTCAACAAGTTTAAATCCTCTTCCAATGCCACCGCTTCGGTAACTTTTTCCGATGAGGTCATTGACCGTTGCCTCGTATTCCCCGAAGCTTGCCTCGATTCGATGGAGGTGGCCAATCGCGGGGTGCCCCGCAACTTGCTGCGGGACGGTTTATTCAAAAAAAGGTTGACAGGGGCAATAGGTTTTGCTATGAGAAAAACCATTCCGCAATGCGGAATTGCCTCTATTCCACCTGCCCTGTTGCGCGTTCTCGTTCGGACGATCGGGAGAGCGTGATTCTCGTCCCGGATAGAACAGGACAAATAGCCGATGGATCAACAACAGCCCCAACCAAAGCGAAGAAGCCGGTTTTTGACGGAAAGAGGCGGCCCGTGGCTGATGAGCGGTATCCGCCGCAGGAAGCCCCGTGGCTGATGGCGGGTATCCGCCGCAGGGGGGTGGAAAACTGCCATCAGGAGGAGAGGAAGCATGAAAAAGGTCGTCACTTTCGGAGAGATCATGTTACGACTCAACCCGCCGGGATTTTTGCGCTTGGAACAGGCGGAATCGTTCGATGTTTCATTCGGGGGGGGCGAGGCCAATGTTTCCGTTTCGCTCGCCCATTTCGGCATGGCCACGGATTTTGTGACCCGCCTGCCGAAGAACGAGCTGGGCGATGCCTGCCTCGCCTCTCTGAGAAGTTGCGGTGTGGGGACCGCGAAGATCATCCGGGGGGGGAGCCGGATCGGCATCTATTTTCTGGAAAACGGCGCGGCGCAGCGGGGGAGCAAGGTGATTTATGACCGGGAAGGCTCCTCCATTGCCACGATCCAAAAAGGGATGGTGGATTGGGACTCCGTTTTCGAGGATGCCGACTGGTTCCACTGGACCGGGATTACGACCGCGGTCAGCGAATCGCTTTGAGAGGTCTGTCTCGAAGGGATCGTCAAGGCCAAAGAGAAAGGATTGACGGTTTCCTGCGATTTGAACTATCGGAGCAAACTTTGGAAGTGGGGGAAAAAGGCGGGAGAGGTGATGCCGGAGCTGGTCGGACACTGCGACATTGCCGTCGGCAACGAAGAGGACGCGGACAAGGTTTTCGGAATCAGGGCGAAGGATGCGGACGTTTCGGCGGGCAGGGTGGATGCGGAACAATTCGGCGGCGTGGCGAAGGAATTGAAGAGAGCATTCCCGAATCTGAAACGGATCGGGATC
Source organism: Syntrophaceae bacterium (assembly GCA_041310125.1). Taxonomy (GTDB): domain Bacteria; phylum Desulfobacterota; class Syntrophia; order Syntrophales; family UBA5619; genus JAKAFS01. The sequence continues at coordinate 2,002 of JBFYYH010000078.1, forward strand.
ACGCTCAGGGGCAGCATCAGCGCGAGCCGCAACACATGGTCGGGTATCCTCTACGACGGCAACCGGCTCTATGCGGGGCCGGTGTACGACATTGCCCATATCGTGGATCGCGTCGGCGGCGGCGATGCGTTTGTCGGAGGGTTGATTTACGGATTGCGCACCTGGAGCGACGATCTGCAGAAGGCGCTCAACTTCGCGATTGCGGCCTCCTGTCTGAAGCATTCCATCGTCGGTGATTTCAACAGGGTGACGGCAGGCGAGGTGGAACAGATCATGTCCGGAGAGACATCCGGCAGGGTATCCCGGTAGGGATGCGGGCAGGCAGGCGGGTGAATCGGGATGAACGGAGGGTGATGGTATGGCACGGTTCCAGCGTTTGGATGTGTTGCAGGCGATGATGGAAAGCGGGCTCGTTCCCGTGTTTTATCATCAGGACCTGGAGACGGCGAAGAAAGTGGCCAAGGCTGTTGCCGACGGCGGGGTCAAGGTGCTGGAGTTTACCAACCGGGGGGATTTTGCGTATCAGATCTTTACCGAACTGATCCGCTGGTGCGAGGCGGAAATGCCGGAGGTCATTCTCGGCGTCGGCTCCGTCATCGATCCGGGGACGGCCTCTCTGTACATCAACAACGGCGCCAACTTTATTGTCGGCCCGGTGCTCAACGCCGAGGTCGCAAGGACATGCAACAGAAGAAAGGTCGCCAACCTGCCCGGCTGCGGCTCCGCCAGCGAGATCTCGCAGGCGGAAGAATACGGGGTCGAGATCTGCAAGATCTTCCCGGGGAAGGAAGTGGGGGGGGCGGCTTTCGTGAAAAACATCCTCGGGCCGATGCCCTGGACGCTCATCATGCCGACCGGGGGTGTGGATACGACCCGAGAATCCATCGAAACCTGGTTCAAGGCAGGAGTGGCCTGCGTGGGGATTGGCTCGAACCTGATATCGAAGGAACGGATCGCTTCCGGCGACTTTAAGACGATGACGGAGAAGACGGCGGAGGTGCTCCACTGGATCCATGAGGTGCGGGGTAAATAGGTATTCGCCGGAATTGAGCATGGCGGTTTGCAACTGGACGGAGGGGCAAGCGGGCAGGATTGAGGTCATGAAGGAGGGATAGACCGATAAACGCGACGTCTCCGCTGCGACTGCAATGACACGGATAAGATCCTTGAACATCGTGATCCAGCTGCTCGCTTGAAGGGATCTCAACAGGACCCTTGGATTTGTGCAATACCCGTATCTCCGGCAAAGGGCGACCCGGCATGGTTCTGTTGAATTGCCTGTGTCATTCAAAAGGAGAGGGCTTCCGGAATATCAAGTGTTATCATTACTTTGCGCGTCCATGCGGAGGCCGCTGCGGCGATAGAGTCTGCAGGATCGGGGAGGAGTGAAAAATGTTGACATGCGGGAACAGTTTTGTTATTAGGAACACGGTTCCGTATTATGGAACCTCGTTTGCCTGCCCCGTTGCATAATGTCTGCTCGCCGGATGAGCGTGGTCCACCCTGGATAGAACAGGACAAAAGCCCATGGAACAAAAAACAGCCCCATCCAAGCCGAACAATCTCGTCCAAACGATCGAACGGGTTTCCCTGATTCTCGAGAGGGTGGGACAATCCTCCCAGGGGATGAGCATCCGGGACTTGTCTACCGGCCTGAATCTCCCCAAAGGGACGATCCATCGCATCCTTTCCTCCCTCTCCTATATTGGTTTTATCCGCCAGGATCCGGAAACAAAGCTCTACTTTCTGGGTTTGAAGCTGATGGATCTGAACGCCCAGCTGAGCAACCAGCTTGATTTCCGGAAGGTCGCTGAACCGATTCTGCGGGATCTGGCGGAGAAGACGAGACAGACGGCGCACCTGGTCATTCTTGACCGGGATGAGGTGGTCTATGTGGACAAGATCGAGACGCAGCAGCAGGCGGGCGGTCTGAAAATGGCGTCGCGCGTCGGTTCGCGGAATCCGGCCCACAGCAGCGCCGTGGGGAAGGTCCTGCTCTCCTATTTTCCGGAAGAGGTCCTGGCGGATTTTTTGCGGAGGAAGGGGCTGCCCCGGCGGACGGCAAATACCATTACGGATCCGAACGGTTTCCGGGATCATTTGAAAATCATCCGGAGCCAGGGATACGCGATGGACGATGAGGAGAATGAACAGGGGATCCGCTGCGTGGGGGCGCCGATCTTTGACGGGAAGGGGAGACCCGTGGCCGCGATCAGTGTCTCGGGTTCTGTTTTTCAGGTGACCAAGAAGGTTGTTCATGATGTGATGAAGGGGGAGGTGATGGCGGCGGCGGCCGAAATCTCCCGGCGATTGGGTTTTCAGGGCGGATAAGCCGGGATCGGAAAACCTACGGAAGGAGAGGCATGATGGATGAAATCCTGAAAAAAATAGAGGGTTACGGAATCGTTCCGGTGGTC
>JBFYYH010000079.1:0-4123 GCA_041310125.1 Syntrophaceae bacterium
CTTGTCACGATGGGTTTCGCCATCCTGATCGCCGTCTTTATCGTCGGCGCCTCACATCTTCTCGGTCATCGGATTTCCGGCAACATCAAGCTGTCGCCCTATGAATGCGGCATGCAGACCATCGGACCCACCCGGATGAAAATCAACATCCGCTACTACACCGTGGCGATGCTGTTTCTGATCTTCGACATCGAAATCATGTTCCTCTACCCCTGGGCGGTGGTGGCGGGCGGCCTGGGGCTCTTCGGGTTTGCGGAGATGCTGTTTTTCGTCTTCATTCTCTTCGTCGGCTATCTTTACGTGTGGAGAAAAGGGGCTCTGGAATGGGAATAACCGATCTTTCGCAGGACGCCCTGCAGCAGGTCATCAACTGGGCGAGGAAGAATTCCGTCTGGCCCGTCACCTTCGGCCTGGCCTGCTGCGCCCTGGAAATGATGGTGGCCAGCTCGGCGACCTACGACATCGCCCGCTTCGGCGCCGAGGTCTTCCGCCCATCCCCCCGCCAGGCCGATCTGATGATCGTCGCGGGCACGGTGACGAAAAAGATGGGGGCCGTCCTGAGGCGCATCCACGAGCAGATGCCTGAGCCGAAATGGGTGATCGCCTACGGATCCTGCGCCTGCAGCGGGGGGATTTTTCAGACCTACAGCGTCGTGCAGGGCGTGGATCAGATCATCCCGGTGGATGTCTATGTCCCCGGTTGTCCCCCCCGGCCGGAGGATCTGCTCAATGGGCTGATCGCCCTGCAGGAGAAGATCGGCCGGGAGCGGTGGGGATTGAGGAAGCTGGTGAGCCTGCCCCGGGGGATCCATGGATGACGGATCAAGGCGATTGCGACTTTTTACGAGGGAGCCATGGATAGACGCGCGGCCGCCGACCTGCTGAAGGAGAAGTTTCCGGATGCGGTGCAAAGCGTCGAAGAGTTCAGGGGGGAAACGACCGTTGCGGTCGATTCCGTGCGGCTTCGCGACGTCATGAAGCATCTGAAGGACGGCGAAGCCCTGCGGTACGATCTGCTGCTCGACCTGACCGCAGTGGACTTTGCGGACGAATCTCCCCGTTTCCGGATGGTCTACCTTCTCTATTCGACCCGGTTCGGCGACCGGCTGCGCATCCGAACCCGGGTGGCCGAAGGCGGGGCGCTCGATACGCTGAGCGACATCTGGAAGGCCGCGGACTGGCTCGAACGGGAAGTGTATGACATGTTCGGGATCCGCTTCAGCGGCCACCCCGATCTGAGGCGCATCCTGCTCGACGAGGGGTTCGTCGGCCACCCGCTGAGAAAGGATTTCCCCCTGAAGGGGACGGAGTTTGACCAGCCCTTCTGGTCTTTCGTCTTTCAGCCGAAAACGCCGATTTAAGCAGTCTTCAGGGAGAGACCCTGGCGCAACTTGAGATTCGGATCCCGGAAGCGCGATCCTTAAAGGTCTTTAGGAAACGGAGCCGATGACTGAAACGAGCCTGATGACCGTCAATATGGGCCCCCAGCACCCGGCGACGCACGGGGTGCTGAGGCTGGTGATGGAACTGGACGGAGAGGTGATCGTCACGGCCGTGCCGCATGTCGGGTACCTGCACCGGGGAATGGAGAAGCTGGCCGAATCCCTCACCTATGCCCAGGCCCTGACCCTGACGGACCGGATGGACTACACCAGCGCCCTCTCCAACAATCTGGCCTACTGCCTGGCCGTGGAGAAACTGCTGGAGATCCGGATCCCGCGGAGGGCGCAGGTCCTGAGGGTGCTGCTGGCCGAACTCCAGCGGATCTCCTCCCATCTCCTCTGGCTGGGAACGCACGCTCTGGACCTCGGCGCGATGACGATTTTCTTCTACACCTTTCGCGAAAGGGAGACGATCATGGATATGCTGGAGCAGGTGACCGGCGCCCGCCTCACCCCCAGCTTCATCCGGATTGGAGGGCTGGCTGCCGATATCCCCGACGATTTTCTGCCGGCCGTGCGGGCATTCATTGAGGCCTTCCCCGCGAGGATCGCCGAGTATGAGGAGATGCTGACGGAAAACATCATCTGGAAGAAAAGAACGAAGGGCATCGCATATCTTTCCGGCGAGGAGTGCCTCCAGTTCGGGGTGACGGGTCCCCCGCTGAGAGCCTCCGGCGTAAACTACGACGTCCGAAAAGCCTCCCCCTACTCCGGCTACGAGGAGTTCGATTTCGAGATCCCCCTGGGCCAAAACGGCGACGTATACGACCGCTACCTGGTGCGGCTCGAAGAGATGCGGCAGTCCAACCGGATCGTCCGGCAGGCCGCGGACCGGCTTCCCGACGGGCCGGTCTGCGCTCCGGACGCCCCGCTCGTCGTGCCGCCTCCGAAGGAGGAGGTGGGAAAGGACATTGCCGCCCTGATCCGCCATTTCAAGATCATGCAGGAGGGGTTCCGGCCCCCCCGCGGCGAGGTGTACGCGTCCATCGAATCGTCGAAGGGCGAACTCGGGTTTTACCTCATCAGCGACGGGAGCAACCGGCCTTTCCGGATGAGGGTCAGGGCGCCTTCCTTCAACAATTTGGGCGCCCTGACGAAGATGATCGCGGGGGAGATGGTGGCGGATGTCGTCGCCGCCATCGGCAGCATCGACATCGTGCTGGGGGAGATCGACCGATAGGGCAAGCGATGGAGAACATGATCTTCAGCTCCTGGCAGGGAGAAGTGGTGGACAACCGGAAGGCGTCCGGGGAGGACCGGTCGCGGCGCGGCACCGTCCGGCTGCCGGAGGATTTCCGGCCCGGGGAGCGGATCAAGGCCTTCCTGGGTTGGGGCGGCATCGTCCTGCGGGATGACGATGTGGACATCGTCGAGATGTGCGCCCGCTACGCGGAAGCCGTGCAGGGAGAATCCTGCGGGAAATGCTTTCCCTGCCGCGTCGGTACGAGGCTCGTGGCCGACTGGCTGAAAAAGATCGCCTCGGGAAAGGGCCGGGATGAGGATCCGGTCCGGATCGGGGAAATGGCTCTCCGGATCCGGGAGGGGTCGAAATGCTCCATCGGCCAGACCGGCATGACCCCGATCCTGCACGCGCTGGAGCATTTCCCCGAGGCCTTCTCCTCCGCCGCCAGCCAGGGGAAAAAGGCGCAGGAAGGCCGGTACCTTTTCGCCGTGACCGCCCCCTGCATCAGCGCCTGCCCCAGCAGCCTCGACATCCCGGGGTATGTGGAGGAGATCGGTGAAATGCGCTTTGCCGAATCGCTGGCCCGGATCCGGGAGAGCATCTGCATGGCGGGAACGCTGGGCCGGGTCTGCATCCGCCCCTGCGAGTCGCACTGCCGGAGGGAGAATCTGGATGAATCCATCGCCATCAAGCATCTGAAGCGTTTCGCCGCCGATTACGAGATCGACAAGAACCGGCGTCCGGAAGGTACGGCCGGGGGAAAAACAGGCCGGAAGGTGGCCGTCATTGGCGCCGGCCCGGCAGGCCTCTCCTGCGCCTACTGGCTCGCCCTGAAGGGCCACCGGCCGACGATCTTCGAAAAGCTCCCCGAACCGGGAGGGATGGCCGCCATCGGCATCCCGGATTTCCGCCTGCCCCGGGACATCCTCCGCCGCGAGGTGGAGATTGTCCGGGAGGCAGGCGTCGAGATCCGCTACGGCGTCGAGGTGGGAAAGGAGATCACGCTGACGGACCTCCGGAGGGACCATGACGCCGTCTTCATCGGCGTCGGCGCCCAGGACAGCGCGCCGATGGGGGTGGAGGGCGAGGAGCTGGGCTACCGCGGCTTCATCTCCGGCGTCCGCTATCTTCTGGAGATCAGCCGGGGGAAAGATCCCTACCCGGAGGGGAAGAAGGTGGTGGTGGTCGGAGGCGGCAATGTGGCGATCGACTGCGTACGCTCCTCCTTCCGGATCGGGAAGGAGGACGTCAATCTCGTCTACCGGCGCTCCAAAGTGGAGATGCCGGCCGATCCGGCCGAGATCCATGACGCCGAGGAAGAAAGGGTCCGCTTCCACTACCTCTGCAACCCGACGAAGATCATCGCCCGGGACGGGAAAGTCACGGGGGTGGAGTGCATCCGCATGGAGCTGGGGGAGCCGGATGCGAGCGGCCGCAGGAGGCCTGTCCCGGTCGTTGGTTCGGAGTTCATGATCGAGACCGACATCCTGATCCCGGC
>JBFYYH010000080.1:0-4674 GCA_041310125.1 Syntrophaceae bacterium
GCGTGTTATATTATCTTGCTAAACAGGCTCGGTCTGCCGATCGCTTCATTCCTCTACATCGCTTTTTCGATCTGGTACCTGAAGCGTTCGAAATGGCTGCAGGCGATCGTGGTCAGCGTGATCACCGCGGCAATCTCTTATTTTTTGTTCATCCGTCTGCTGGCGCTTTCATTCCCGGCGGGTCCCTTCTTAGAATAGGAGCACGATATGGGGTTTTCCTTTGATTACCTCTTACAGGGATTTTCCATCGCTCTGACCTGGCAGAATCTCTTCTGGGCTGCGTTGGGCTGTTTCATCGGGACGCTGGTCGGTGTCCTTCCCGGCATCGGACCCGTCTCCGGGATCGCCATCCTGCTCCCCTTAACGACGGTGCTGCCCGCAACTTCGGCGATCATCATGATGGCGTCGATCTACTATGGCGCCATGTACGGAGGTTCAACGACGGCGATCGTCGTCAACATCCCCGGGGAGGCCTCCTCCGTCCCGACCGCGATTGAAGGCTACGAGCTGGCCAAGCAAGGCAGGGCGGGCCCGGCCTTGGCCATTGCGGCCATTGCCTCCTTTGTCGCGGGGACGCTCAGCGTGATCGCGCTGACCTTTTTCGCCCCGACGCTGGCCAAGTTTGCCGTGGTCTTCGGCCCACCGGAGTATTTCGCGCTGATGTTCATGGGACTGAGTCTGGTGATCAGCCTCTCGGGACGCGCCCTCCTGAAGGGGATCATCTCCATGGCCCTGGGGCTCACGGCCGGCCTGATCGGTCAGGACCCACTCACCGGGGCGGAACGGCTGACCTTCGGATCCGTTACGCTGACGGTCGGCGTCGATTTCATCGCCATCATCGTGGGCCTGTTTGCCATCAGCGAGGTGATGATCAATGTGGAGCAGCGACTCGCCTCTATCAGCAAAATGGAGGTCAAGAGCTGGATGCCGACCTGGACCGATATTAAGCAGTGCACGAAGGCAATGCTTCGCTCCTCTACGGTCGGGTTCCTGCTGGGGCTCCTCCCCGGATGCGCCCCGTCGGTTACCTCCTTTGTGGCCTACGATGTCGAGAAAAGGTTCTCCAAACATCCCGAACTGTTCAGCCACGGGGCGATGGACGGGCTCGCCGCTACGGAGGCGTCGAACAACGCGACCTCCACCGCCGGGTTCGTGCCGCTCTTCTCCTTCGGGCTTCCCACGGCGCCGTCAATGGCGGTCCTTCTCGGAGGGCTGATGATGTATGGCCTCCAGCCCGGACCGATGCTCTTCGTCCAGAGCCCGGATTTCGTCTGGGCGGTCATCGCCAGCATGTATATCGGGAACGTGATGCTCCTGGTCCTCAATCTGCCGCTGATCGGGTTGTGGGTCAAGATCGTCCGCATCCCGTTCTACATCCTGGGGCCGCTGATCGTCTTTTGCGCCCTCGTCGGAACCTACAGCGTCCGGTTCCAGACCTTCGACATCTGGATTATGCTCCTTTTCGGGGTGATCGGATACTTTATGCGGAAACTTGGCTTCCCCATCGCCCCGATGGTCCTGGCGAGCGTCCTGGCGCAGATGCTGGAGACGTCCCTGGGGCAGTCGCTGCTCATCTCGTGGGGGTCGCCGTGGATCTTCTTCACCCGTCCCATCTCCGCGGTCTTCATGGCGCTGGCCTTCCTGTCCATCGGACGGGGGGTCTGGGCTCAGATCAAAGCCAAAGCCCCCGAGGTGGTCACGGACGACGCGGAATATTGACCCTGGTTGGAGCGGAAGGGTTTTCTGAGGGCATGGGGGGATTTTGGGGGAGTATCCCACGTAGCGGTGGAGGAGTTCCATCCGATCCGCAAGGTGGGCGGATCGACAGACGGGTGTCCGCAGAACGCAGGACATCGAAATCAAATAAACGATTAATGAGGAGGGAAGCCATGAAAAAGACTGCCATCGGTTTTATTGTTCTTTTCGCCGTCGTGTCTCTGGTTTTGGTCACTTCGGCCACTGCGGCGGACAAGTTCCCGAGCAAACGGATCAACTACAAAATCTGCTTCAATCCTGGCGGGGAGTCGGACATCACCGCCCGGTTCCAGGAGGCGGCCCTGAAGAAGGCCCTCGGCGTGGATGTCTCCATCACCTACCAGGTCGGCGGCGGCGGGGCGCTCTGCTGGGCGGAACTGACCCGGACCAAGCCCGACGGTTACACGATCGCCGGCCACAACCTGCCCCATACGGTCGTCCAGCCGCTGGAAATGGGCAATGCCGGGTACCAGACACTTGATCTCAAGCAGGTCTATATGTTTGAGAGCACGCCGAATGTCCTGTTCGTCCGCAAGGACAGCCCCTACAAGACCCTGAAGGACTTCGTCGAGGCCGCCAAAAAGCAGCCGGCCGGCGTCTTTACTTGCGGGGGCAGCGCCAGCTCTTCGGCGAACGATCTGGGGACCAGCATGCTCAACAAGGCCGCGGGCATCAAGCTGACCTACATCCCCTTCGGTGGGACCGGTTCGGCGATCCCCGCCCTTCTGGGCGGCCATGTCACCGCGTTGATGAGCTATTCCACAATGGCGGTCCAGCAAAAGGATCAGTTCCGCGCGCTGGCCATCGCATCGGACAAACGAATGGAGGTTCTCCCCGATTTGCCGACCTTTAGGGAACAGGGATACGATATCGTGGAAGGCGCCTATCGGGGTGTCGCCGCCCCTCCGGGAACGCCGGATGAGATCGTCAAGGTCCTTGCCGATGCCTTCGAAAAAGTCATGAAGGACCCGGAGGTCAAGAAGAAGATGGATGCCAACGCCTTCAAGACGGAGTTCATGGGCCCCGAAGAATCCCTGGCCCTCGTCAAGAAAAAGATGGTGGAGTACGAGGCCATCATGAGGGAACTGGGTCGTATAAAGAAGTAGAATGATTTGCGATGGACGGAGTGCGGCGGGACCGGGCCTGCGGGACTGGTCCCGCCTGCCCCCGAAGCTGGGGGGCATCGGCGCTTGAACAGGGAGGGTTGGAGAATTTCTCTCCCTGACTGTTGTGTTTGCGATAATCGGCATTTTCAGAACCCTGCTGAGGGTTCCCCTGCCCGAGGGCGAATGGCTTGGGTGAAGGAGACTTGAACGTGGAATGCGATGTGAATCGACGGCTGGCGCAGCCGGCCTTCGGCGAGGCCCTCTTCCAGCTCGTCCGCCGGACGGCCAGCGAACTGCCCGCGGATGTGGCGGCGGCGCTGAAGCGGGCCCATGAGGAGGAGGCGCCGGAATCAACGGCGCGGACGATCCTCGCCCTGTTTCTCGAGAACATGGCCCTGGCGAAGGAGAAGCAGGTTCCCCTCTGCCAGGATACGGGGATGCCCCTCTTTTTCGTCCACCACCCGCCGGGACTCTCGCACAGGGCGATGGTGAAGGTTTGCGAGGAGGCCGTGGCACGGGCGACGCGGGAGCAGTTCCTCCGGCCGAACGCCGTCCATCCCGCCACGGGTCGGAACAGCGGAAACAATGTGGGAGAGGGCTTTCCGGGGGTCTATTTCGAGGAGTGGGACGAGGAAGCAATCTCCGTCGCCCTGATGCTCAAGGGGGGCGGGAGCGAGAACGTGGGGCGCCAGTACAGCCTGCCCGACGACTCGCTCGATGCCGGGCGGGACCTGGAAGGGGTGCGGCGCGCGGTCCTCGATGCGGTCCGCCGGGCGGAGGGCAAGGGCTGCCCCCCGGGGATCCTGGGGGTCTGCATCGGCGCCGACCGGGGGACGGGCTATGTCCACTCCAAGCACCAGCTTCTGCGGCCGCTGGACGACGCAAACCCGGATCCCGCCCTGGCCCAGCTTGAGGCGCGGATCCTCCGGGAGGCCAACACCCTGGGGATCGGCCCCCTGGGGCTCGGGGGGAAAACGACCCTGATGGGGGTCAAGATCGGCGCCCGCCACCGCGTCCCCGCCTGCTACTTCGTCACCGTGACCTACATGTGCTGGGAGCACCGCCGCCGGGCGATCCGGATCGAGGCGGACGGAACCTGGCGCTTTACAGGATGAGGCACCCGAGATGATCGAACTGAACATCCCCATTTCCGAAGAGAAGATCCTGTCGCTCCGCGCGGGCGACACGGTCGCGATTTCCGGGATCGCGACGACGGGCCGGGATGCGGCCCACAAGTACCTGGTGGAGAAGCTGATCGAAGGCCCGAAGCCCCTCTCCGCGGAGGATCAGCGTCTCTTCGAAGAACTGAGCGCGATCTACCGGGAGGGGGCGATCTACCACAGCGGCCCGATCGTCCGCAACGAAGGCGGGCGCTGGAGCATCGTCTCCTCCGGGCCGACGACGAGCATCCGCGACGAGATCTACGAGGACAAGGTGATCGCCGCCTTCGGCCTCCGGGTGGTCATCGGCAAAGGGGGCATGGGGCCCCGGACGCTGGCTGCCTGCAAGGAGCACAAGGCCGTCTATCTGCACGGGATCGGCGGGGCGGGCGCGACCAACGCCCAGGCGATGGTCGAGGTGCTGGACGTCTTCAAGAAGGAGGAGTTCGGCCTGCCCGAGGCCTTCTGGAAGATCCGCTTCCACCGCTTTCCCGGGATCGTCACGATGGACGCCCACGGACGGAGTCTACACGAGGAGCTGGGAAAGACCTTCGACGACCGCCTCGCGGTGCTTCTTCAATCCGGATAAATGCAGAGCGACCTCAGGATATCGCGGTTCCTTGACGCGCCGGAGATTTTTCGACCCTCTGCCT
>JBFYYH010000081.1:0-16164 GCA_041310125.1 Syntrophaceae bacterium
GCGCCTCACCGTGATGGAGAATCTCCTTTCCGGCCGTTTGGGCTATGTCGGATTCTGGAGGACCTACCGCCGCAAATTCCCGCCCGAGGATGTTGCGGCCGCTTTCGCGCTGCTGGAGCGGGTCGGACTCTCCGGCTACCACAACACCCGCGCGGACGCCCTCTCCGGCGGTGAACGGCAGAGGGTGGGCATCTCCCGCGCGCTGATGCAGAAGCCCGATCTGCTGCTGGTGGATGAACCCACGGCCAGCCTGGATCCCAAGACGTCGCGCCAGATCATGCGCATCCTCGTTGAACTGGCCCACGAACGCGGCACGCCGGCGCTGGTGAATCTCCACGACGTCGGACTGGCCCAATCCTTTTCCGACCGCATGATCGGCCTGCGAGGCGGCGAAATCGTGTTCGACGGTCCGCCCGAGCGGGTCAACGCCCAGGTCCTGACCGAGATCTACGGGGAGGAGGACTGGAGCACCACGATCCGTAAGGTCGAAGACGAGACGGGCAAACCGGATAAGCCGCATCCCGAGAGCAAAGACAGCCTGCTGAGAGAATCGCTTGCATGAAGACCGCGTCGCCGGGGACCCATCGCGGGAACGCGCCGCAGTGGAATCGCATTCGAACCATTGAAAATCCGTGGGCGCGGCACGGGCTTGCCCTCTTGACCGCGGCCTACCTGATCTGGTCCGTGGCGACCCTGGAAATCAGCTGGGTCCGGGTGGCCGAAGGTTTCCCGCGCGCCTTCGACATCGTTCTCCGGATGATGCCGCCCGACTTCAGCCGCTGGAGCCTCCTCTTCCGGGGCACGCTGGAAAGCGTCCAGATGGCGCTTGCCGCCAGCTTTTTCGGCATGATCCTCGCGGTGCCGCTGGGAATTTGCGGGGCCTCCAACCTGGTCCCGAAGCCGCTCTATCTGGCTGCGCGGGGGTTCATCATCCTTTCCCGGACCTTTCATGAAATCATCGTGGCGATCTTTTTCGTCAAGATCTTCGGCTTCGGCCCTCTGGCGGGCGTTCTGACGCTGTTCGTTTCCAGCATCAGCTTCATTTCGAAGATGCTGGCCGAAGACATCGAGAACATGCCCCCGGGACAACTGGAAGCCATTCGCGCCACCGGGGCCAGCTTCCCCCAACTGCTGGTCTACTGCATTTCGCCTCAGGCCCTGCCGAGATACCTGGGCGTGTCGATCTATCGGCTGGACGCGAACATCCGCCACTCCACCGTGGTCGGGATCGTCGGCGCCGGCGGCATCGGCCAGGTCCTGGCCGCATCCTTCAGCCGCTACGACTACGACTTCAGCCTGGCCATTTTGCTCACGATCATTTCCCTGGTGTTTGTCGGTGAATTCTTCTCCAACTGGGTGAGAAACCAACTGCGATGACGCCGCAACGACACGCTGAAAAACACCCCGAGATCTGGCGCCGCTTCAGCCCGCACCAGACCCTGCTGCGCTACGCATGGTATCTGGGAATCGTCGCGGTCGCCGTCTGGTCGATCAGCGCCCTGGACATTTCCTGGTTCTTTCTTCTCGACGCGCACGTTCAGGCGATGGACATGGCCGTCCGCATGTGGCCGCCGGAGGTGGGTTATTTCCGCATGCTGATGAAGCCTCTCGTCGAGACGATCCACATCGCAACCCTGGGAACCGTGGTCACGGTTCTCGTCGCCTTCCCGGTGGCATTTCTGGCCGCGAGGAACACCACCTTCAATGCCGTGACCTGGTTCATCGGCCGTTTCATATTGGTGGCATCCCGTTCAGTCAATACGGTGGTCTGGGGTCTGCTGTTCGTGGCCATTTTCGGCCCCGGCCCCCTGGCCGGAATCTGGGCGATCACCTTCCGCTCCGTCGGCTTCCTGGGAAAGCTCGTGGCCGAAGCAATCGAGGAAATCGATGCCGGCGTGGTGGAGGCCGTTGAAAGCACGGGCGCTTCCCGCCTGCAGGTGCTCTGGATCGGCATTCTTCCCCAGGTCCTTCCCGTCATTTACGGCACGACCGTTTACCGCTGGGACATCAATATCCGCGAATCCTCCGTCCTGGGATTCGTCGGCGCCGGGGGCATCGGCATTGCCCTCTACGCGGCCATCAACCAGTTCCTGTGGCAGGAGGTCTCCGTCATCCTGATCGCGGTCTTCGCCGTGGTGATCTTGAGCGAGTTCGTCTCGGCAGCCGTTCGTAGGCGAATCACCTGATCCGGAAAAAATTACTTCAATTCCGCCGGCACGCTGCCGCTCAGGATCGGCGGAGCGACGGGGGGCTGCCCGTTGGCCTCGAGGAGGGCCTTCCCCTCGGGCAAGAGGAGGAAGCGTACGAACGCCAGCGCCGCGGCCGGGTGTTTCGCCGTGCCGGGCACGGTGGCGGCGTTGCGGATCTCGCTGCTCAGGTTGACCATCGCCGGGAAGCGGAGGATCTCCAGCTTCTCCTTCTCCGCGACGGCGGCCGAGAAGTAGACGATGGCCGCGTCGGCCTTGCCGGAAACGACCTCCTGGATCGTCATCGGAACGGTGCGGGGCTTGGCGGGATCGACGGAGGCCTTGCTGATGATCTTCTGGGCGAGATCCGGCTTCCCTTCCAGCGTGGCGGTGTTCCAGACCAGATCGACGGACCGCTTGGTGGCCATGTCCTTCTCTCCCGTCACCCGGGTGAAGCGGATCCCCTCCTTGGCCAGATCGATCATCTTCTTGATCCCCTTGGGATTCCCCTTCGCCGTGACGAGGACCATCTCGTTGGCGGAAAAGACCACGGACCAGGAGGCCGCGTCCCTGCCGGTTCCCTTTGCCTTCTTGCCCACCAGGACCTTATCGATTGCCGAAGGCGCGGATGGGGCGAAGACGTCGCAGGCAGCCCCGTCCAGGATCCGCTCCGCCAGCTCCTGGGAGCGGCCGGAGACGAGGTTCACCGTGATCCCCGGATTCTTCGCCTCGAAGGCCGTTTTGATCGCCTTCATCGGTCCCGCCAGGGAATCGGCGTGAAAGACATCGATCACCCCCGCCGCGTCGGGGCGGGTCGCGGCCATCCCGCAGCCCAAAACCATCGCGACGGCCGGGACAAGCATCCCGCCTTTCATAAACCATCCGAAACTCATACATTCCTCCTTTTCATGCCCATTTTCTCTCCAGCCGGCGACCGCAACGGTTCCGGAACGGCAAGGGCCTCTCCCCTAATCGAGGAAAGGGGAGGCGTTTTATACAGCGGGCGATTTTCGCTGTCAACGGGGGAAAACGGCAACATGGGAAACTTGAGACCGGAAACGCATCCCCCTGCCTGTTGTTGCTCCGGCAATCACCACTCCCAAAACGGCGGATTTCGGCCTTGACAGGATCGATGAAAGCGGGATAGAAGGCGTGCGCCTCCAAAGGAGCGAGATCACAGCGGCACCGACATCGGAAAGAGGGCGGCCCGCGGCGGCCGACGGAATGGTTTTTCAGGATGACTTGTAGAGTGGATTGCGTCCGGATCGAAAGGCCCCGGTCCGCAATGGTATGGTTTGCGGCGGCCTGTTCTTTGATCGCCCTGGCCCTGTTTCCGGGTGCGCCGGCCGTTCAGGCCCTCGACGTGGACATCGGCCACGCCCCCGTCGAGGTCTATTTCAGCCCGAACAGCGGGAGCACCTCGGCCATCGTCCGCGAGATCGACCGGGCCCGGTCGGAGATCCTCGTCCAGGCTTACTCCTTCACCTCCGCCCCGATCGCGGAGTCCCTGCGCAAGGCGCACAGGCGGGGCGTCAAGGTCGTGGTGATCCTCGACAAGAGCCAGAAGACCCAGAAATACTCGTCGGCCACGTTTCTCGCGAACGCCGGCATCCCCACCTTCATCGACGACCGGCACGCGATCGCCCACAACAAGATCATCCTGGTGGACCGGTCGGTTGTGATCACCGGCTCCTTCAATTTCACGAAGGCCGCCGAGGAGAAGAACGCGGAAAACCTGTTGATCATCCGCTCGAAGGAGCTCGTCCAGCCCTACCTGGAAAACTGGCAACACCACCGGGAACATTCCGAACCACAGGGGGCGAAACGGTTCTCCGCCATCACCAGGAGAGAACACGCTCCGTAATCCCCCGGGGAGGGTTGCGCAACCGGGATGTTCCGCTTCTCCGGAACGGGATGCGCTCCTGCGTTCCGTCTCTCCGTCCGGCGCGCTGCCCCTTCCGCAGGATCAATGCTGACAGGAAGGGCAGAACCAGGTGCCCCGGCCCTGGAGGACCTCCCTCTCGATGATGCCGCCGCAGCGGAGGCAGGATTCGCCCTTCCGCGCGTAGACCCGCAGATGTTCCTGGTTCGTTCCGCCGCATCCGAAAAGATCCCGCCAGTCGGAAAGGGTCGTCCCCCGGCACGATACCGCCCGGAGGAGAATCCGCGCAGCCTCCTTCGCGACCCGCCGCCACTCGGCCAGGGTCAGGGAGGAGGCCGGCCGCCGGGGATCCACGGCGGCCTCATGGAGAATCTCACAGGCGTAGATGTTCCCGATCCCGGCGATGACCCGCTGATCCATCAGGAAGGACTTCACCGGCAGGCGCCTTGTCCGGGCGGCTTTCCGGAGCCGCCCCGCGGGAAACCCCTCGAGCGGATTTTCGACGGGGATCGGGCTGCTCTCCTGCGGATTCACGCAGAATGTCGCAAAACGCCGCGGATCGATGCAGATGAGACGACCGCCGGCAAAGGAGAGAACCCAGCGGCTGTGAGGGGGGATGGACGAAGGGCCGGTGTGCCAGAGAAGCCGGCCGGACATCCGGAGGTGGAGGGCCACCTTCAGGCTCCCCTCCAGTTCGATCTCGATGAATTTTCCTCTCCGGGAGACGCTTTTGACCCGCTTCCCGGTCAATCCTTCCACCTTCCCGAGACGCAGGTCGAGGATCTCCGTCTTCCGGATCTTTTTCCCGGGAAGGATGCCGTTCAACTGCCGGCAGAGGGTCTCGACTTCGGGAAGTTCGGGCATTGTCCATCCTTTCGATGGTCGGTCCCATTGTAGCGGAGCGCCCCATCCTGTCAAGGCGAAAAGGCGACCGGACCGATCGATTCCGGGGACTCTTCCCCCGTGACGGCGAAAATAACGGAACAAATCGTTCTTTTCTTCCCAATATCGGAACTACTGGGTCCTATTCTAATGTATTTAAATAATTACAAGTATTTATATCTACCCTTCCCGCAATTTTCAGAATTTCAAGCATCAAAAGCCAAAATACAGGAACATATAATTCCTTTTTTGGGAGGTGCGGCCGGGATTCGGACGGCCAAGGGACGGGAGCAGCGCCGCATTCAACCCATCCGCAACGGGATCCGTTCGAATCGGAACAAAGCTGAACCACACGATATTGCACTATTAATTTCCAGAATATTTCCGATGCGGATGGGGAGAGGAACCGGAATTCTCGGAAAACCGATTCGGATGGCACGGATCTTCCTGTCCATGACGGATGAAATTCGTCCGAAAGGCCCTCTTGCCGCAAGACATCATGAAGGATGGTTCACCGGTTTGTCAGGCAAGGGAGAGCATCCGACAGACGGTTCAGGACGGGAGAGATGGTCCTCAAAAAAGATCGGCCGGCAACCCTCGCGGGCATTCTCATTCCGGCGGACTGGAACGATCGCCATGAAGTGATTGCCCTGGCGCTCGCCACGGCGGACGAAAAGGAATACCGGATCGGCCGGGGCAAGAAGGGACGGGAGCTCCGTTCCCTCCTTCACCGGTATGTGGAGGTGACAGGCGCCTTGAGCCTGGATGAAAAAGGAAGGCCGGTGATCACGGTCAGGAACTATATCGTCAAGGAGACCGAAGAATTGCGGGCGGAACGCGGTCGTGAAATCAGGGATTGACAGTTCCCGCCAAAAGGAGTAGAGCGACGGAAAATTTTCCGGGGGAGGGCAGAATCGCCGGGCATCGAGCGAGGATCCGCCGGAATGAAACGGGACGGTCCCGCGGCGAGCGGGCAATCCCGGGCTGAAAGAGATTTCCCCGCCGCAGGCGGCCGGGGACAGAAAAACACAAGGAGGCATGAAGGATGGAAAGCGAAACCCTTTTTGTAGAGGAGGCGGAACCTCCAGGTCGCATGACCGACTCGGTCGGTCTGAAACAGCACAGCAATTTTGAGGGTCCGTCCCCGAACCCCTTTTTCACCCCCGCCGCAATTCCGGCCGGGCCGCTCCCGAGGCAGAGCGCATTGCGCAACAGCCGGGCGAGGGCCTTCCGGAAGCGCTTCTTCCCGAACGTTACCCACAAGGAATGGAATGACTGGCGCTGGCAGCTCCGCAATCGGATTTGCGACCTGGCGACCCTGGGCCGGATGATCCGTCTGTCGGAGGATGAGCGCCACGCGATGGGCGCAGGAGGCTCGCTGCCGCTGGCGATCACCCCCCATTACATGAGCCTGATCGACCCCTGGAACCCGGGCCAGGCCCTGCGCCGGACGGTCGTCCCCTCCGTGCACGAGTGCTTCCGAAGCGTCGGCGAAGCGGACGATCCGCTCCACGAGGACGAGGACAGCCCCGTCCCCGGAATCGTCCACCGTTACCCGGACCGCGTTCTGTTTATGGTCACGGGAATCTGCTCGACCTACTGCCGCTACTGCACCCGATCGAGGATGGTCGGGCACCCGAGCCATCACGGCATCAACACCGAACCGTGGGAGAAGGGCATCGCCTACATCGCCGCGCATCCCGAAATCCGGGACGTCCTGCTCTCCGGCGGCGATCCGCTGACCCTCGCCGATGAACCGCTGGAATGGCTGATCTCCAGTCTCCGGCGGATTCCCCACGTGGAGATGATCCGGATCGGCACCAAGGCGCCGGTCGTACTCCCGCAGCGGATCACCCCCTCTCTGGTCCGGATGCTCAAGCGCTACCATCCCCTCTGGATGAGCGTCCACGCGGCGCATCCCGACGAGCTGACCGAGGAGACCCGGAAGGCCTGCATGCGTCTCGCCGACGCGGGCATTCCCCTGGGGAGCCAGACGGTTCTCCTCTCGGGGATCAACGACGATGTGGAGACGATGAAGCGCCTCGTCCACGGGCTGCTCATGATCCGGGTCAAACCCTACTACCTCTACCAGTGCGACCCGATCCCCGGCTCTTCCCACTTCCGCACCCCGGTTTCCAGGGGGCTGGAGATCATCCGCGGACTCCGGGGATTCACCACCGGCTACGCGGTGCCGACCTACGTCATCGACGCCCCCGGCGGCGGAGGCAAAATCCCTCTCCTTCCCGAATATTGCATCGGCCGGGAGAACGGTGAACTGCTCCTGCGCAACTACGAGGGGAAGGTTTTCCGCTATCCGGACGGCCCCCCGCAGGAAGGCGTCATCCACTGAGAACCCAGAGGGAACAACACCCTTTGCGGTGCGGAACTGGATGCGGATTCCCGCCGAAAATCGGGCCTTTCCGCTCCGGCATTGCGAATGGGAAAATGGGGGACGGCTTCCGGTCATGCAAAGGGGCACTGGGCGCTGTCCCCGTTTTTCGTCACAAGGAAAGACCGTGAAAATCGGCATCACCTACGACCTGCGGGACGACTACCTGGCGGAGGGATTCGGGGAGGAGGAGACGGCCGAATTCGACCACCCGGCAACGCTCGAGGCGATCGAAGAGGCCCTGAGAGGACTCGGCCACGGGACGGACCGGATCGGCCACGTCCGGGCCCTCGTCCTGAGACTTGCGGCCGGCGAGCGCTGGGACCTGGTCTTCAACATCGCCGAAGGTCTTCACGGCTACGGACGAGAGGCCCAGGTGCCGGCGCTCCTGGATGCCTACGGGATCCCCTACACCTTCTCGGACCCGCTGGTCCTCTCGCTCACCCTCCACAAGGGGATGACGAAGCGCGTGATCCGCGACCTCGGCATCCCGACGCCCGATTTCGCCGTGATCGAATCGCCGGAGGAGATCGCGGGCATCGACCTGCCCTTCCCGCTGTTCGCCAAGCCGGTCGCCGAGGGGACGGGGAAGGGGGTGAGCGCCGCTTCGAAGATCGCGGACCGGGAGGGACTGGACCGGGTCTGCCGGTCGCTGCTGGCAGACTTCCGCCAGCCCGTCCTCGTCGAGACCTTTCTCCCGGGCAGGGAGTTCACCGTCGGGATCATCGGGACCGGCGCCGCGGCCTTCGCCCCGGCCGTCATGGAGGTCCGCCTCACTCAAAAGGCCGAACGGGAGGTGTACTCCTACGCGAACAAGGAGGACTGGCACGGAAAGGTCGAGTATGTGCTCGTCCGCGACGAGACAGGGCGGCTGGCCGAAGCGACGGCCCTGGCCGCCTGGCGCGGCCTGGGCTGCCGGGACGGGGGAAGGATCGACCTGCGCGCCGACGCGGGCGGGGTTCCGCAGTTCATGGAGGTGAACCCCCTGGCGGGTCTCCGTCCCGGCCACTCCGATCTCCCGATCCTCTGTGAACTCTCGGGGATGCCCTATCGGGAGCTGATCGCCGCGATCCTCCGCTCCGCGATCGAGCGGATCACCCACCGAGGGGCCGCATGAAAGTCGCCGTCCTCCACGGGGAAGTGGCCGCGGATGCGGGGAGGGACGAACGGGATGCCCTCGTTCAGGCCGAATCCGTCTCCGAGGGCCTCCGCTTGCTGGGACACGAACCGGTCATCCTTCCGGTATCCCTCAACCTGGAGGAGACCGTCCACGCAATGAAGGCCCTCCGCCCCGCGATGGCCTTCAACCTCGTGGAAACCCTTGCCGGCCGGGGCAGCCTCATCCACGTCGTGCCCGCCCTTCTGGACAGCCTGAAGATCCCCTACACCGGCGCAGGGACGGGGGCGATGCTGCTCACCTCAAACAAGGTTTTCGCCAAGAGGCGTCTCGAATCGGCCGGGCTCCCCACGCCCCCCTGGTTCACCGACGACATGCACGAGAATCGGTCGTTTCGGGGCCCCTGGCTCGTCAAGTCGGTCTGGGAACACGCCTCCGTCGGTCTCGATGAGGATTCCGTATTTCCGGAAGCGGATCGCAAGCGGCTGCTCCGGGAACTGGAAAAGCGCCGGGACGCCCTGGGAGGGGAGGGTTTCGCCGAGGCGTTCATCGACGGCCGTGAATTCAATCTCTCCCTGCTCGCGGGAGAAAGCGGTTCCAATGACCCTGGAGGAACGGATCGTCGCCGGTCAGGCGGTCCGCGCTCCGGGACCGGGAAAGGGCCGGAGGTGCTGCCTCCGGCGGAGATCCGCTTCGACGCCTTCCCGCCGGGCAAGATCCGCGTCGTCGGCTACCGCTCCAAGTGGGAGGAGGAGTCCTTCGAGTTCGCGAACACCCCGCGCTCTTTCGATTTTCCGGAGGCGGACGCCCCGCTGATCGGGCGTCTGGGGGAACTCGCCCTGTCTTGCTGGCGGCTCTTCGAACTCCGGGGGTACGCCCGGGTCGATTTTCGCGTGGACCGGGAGGGACATCCCTGGATCCTCGAGGTGAATGCGAATCCCTGCCTCTCTCCGGACGCGGGGTTCCGCGCGGCGACCGTCCGGACGGGGTTTTCGTTCCCGGAGGTCCTGAAACGAATCCTCGATGACCTGCCGAAAGGCGCGCTCGTCGATCCAAAATCCTTCGACTCCACACCATGAGGCACCCCTTTCCATGCTGAAAACCGTGATCCTCTTGACCCTTTCCAATCTATTCATGACATTCGCCTGGTACGTCTGCCTCGTCGGAGCGGCCTACTTCATGTTCCGGGGAGGCATTCCCCATGCCTGAGGGGAAAACCATGGACGGGGTTGTCTGGCGGGAAGAGGTGAGGGCCGCAGACCGGGAGGCGGTCGGCCGGCTGGTCCGCGCCACCGGGTTTTTCTCGGAGGAGGAGATCGGCATCGCCGTGGAGCTGGTTGGCGAGCGCCTGGAAAAGGGGGAGGGGAGCGGCTACCATTTCCTCTTCGCCGAAGGGGAGGGCCGTCTTCTGGGATACGCCTGCTTCGGCCCCATTCCGGGAGCGGCGCACAGCCACGACCTCTACTGGATCGTTGTCGACCCCGGGACGCAGGGGAAGGGGCTCGGCCGGCGGCTTCTTGAAAGTTCGGAGCGCATCATGGCCGGACAGGGCGCTGTGCGGATCTACGCGGATACCTCCTCCCGCCCCCAGTACGGGCCGACACGGGCCTTCTACCTCGCCTGCGGCTACCGCCGGGAGGCCTTTCTCGAAGACTTCTACGCCCCGGGCGACGGAAAGGTGATCTTCGCCAAGTTCCTCGTCCCCTGACCGCACGGGATCGTCGCGGCCTCAGCCCCCATCGTTCGACGAAGATTCCCGCGCTCGGGGCGCAGGAAGGATTGCTTTCCGAGACCTCTGCGCAACCTGGGAATCCGCCCCTGGAAACGGGCAGGGGAGATTTTTCGGAGAGAGAGGGGGGTTCTGCCCCACATCCGGAACCGGAAATCTGCGGAGGAAAGCTCTATCCCTCGTCGGCAGGCGCCTTCCGGTAGAATTCCTCGTACATCTGCAGGATCGACAACAACAGGGCCGCGACGATCGGTCCGATGACGAAACCGGAAAAACCGAAGAGGACGATCCCCCCCAGCGTCGAGAGGAAAATCAGCAGGGGGTGCATCGCCACGTCCTTGCCGACGAGGATCGGGCGGAGCACATTGTCCACGGTGCTGATCACGAGAAGACCGACGGCGAGGATCAGGATCCCCTCCCAGAGGCGGCCGGTGAGCAGCATCAGAACCCCGGCGGGGCCCCAGATGATCGAACAGCCCACCAAGGGCACGATCGCCAGCAGGATCATCAGCAGCCCCCAGATCACCGCCCCGTCGATCCCGGCAACAAAGAAGACCAGCCCCCCGATGATTCCCTGGATGCCCCCGATGATCAGCGTCACCTTCAGGGTGGATCTGGCCGTGGTGATGAACCGCTCGTAGAGGAACCTCTCCCGCCCCATCCCCAGATTGGCCAGCCTCATCCCCTGCTGGAGAAACTTCTCCCCGTCGCGGATGAAGAAAAAGAGCGTGTAGAGCATGACCGCGAGCTTCACGATCAGGCCCAGGGTGTTCTGCGTAAGATCCTTCAGGTGAACAAAGATGTAATTCAGAATGCCCCGGATCACCTCCGTGGTTTTTTCAACGAGGAGGTCCCGGTTGACATGGAACAGGTCGGCCAGGGGGCTGCCGGCAATCGCATCAACGATCCGCTGGAAGCCCCGTCCGATCCCCTGCGCGTCCGGCCTCAGGGATTCATAGAGCTGGAAGGACTCCCGAAAGATGAGTGTTCCGGCGACCAGCGCCGGCAGAAACAGAATCAGCGCGATGATGAGAAAGAGGACCGCGGTGCTCAGGTTGGGGCGGTTCAGCCTTCCGTCGATCCGCCGGTAGAGGGGGCGGAAAATGCCGGCAATGACGGCGGCCCAGAAGAGGGTAAAGAAGAAGGGCTTCAGAAGATAGAGGAAAAGAATCGCCGCCAGCCCCAGGGCGATGAAAAAGGGGACACTGTTTTTCTTTGAGGGTTCCATCGCAACCACCTCCTCCACAGCGACTCGAAGGACCGAGCCATTCCATTCCAGGTCTTGCAAAACTTGAAAATCGGATCCCCTCAGGCGATTTCAGGTCTTCATTCAAACCTTCCGCGAATGGTTCCCTTCCCCCTCCTCCCCGCGTCCCCGAGAACGCAGGAAACGGACGAGGCGGGCCGTGTCGGCCGTTGCGGAGCGGCCGAAGGGCATGATCAGGTAGGCCCCCCGGGCCTCCGCCGCCAGGATTTCGGCCTGCTTCAGGGCAAGATCGAACCCGAAGCGGCGCTGGCTCTCCGCGTCTTCGTACCTTCCAAAAGCCCGGACGGTTTCCTCGGGCACCCGGATCCCGGGAATGCGCCCGCTGGCAAAAAATTCGGCGTTCCGGCGGCTGGTCAGCGTCAGCAGCCCCGGAAAGAGCCGCACCCCCAACCCCTCGATCGCATCCTGGAGGCGGCGGAAATCGTCCGCCGAAAAGACCGGCTGCGAGAAGACGAACTCGGCGCCCGCCTCGATCTTCTTGCGGAGCCAGGCGACCTGCGCCGGCGTCGGCTGGCCGATCGCCGCCCCCGCACACAGATCCGGCGGGTCGGCCACCCGGTCGCCGTTGATCATCTCCCCTGCCCGCAGTTTCCGGATCAACCGGAGCAGCTCCACCGAGCTCTTCAGATCGGTGACCCTCTGCGCATGGGCGCCCAGGTGCCCCATGGAGGGCGGATCTCCGGTGATCGCCAGCACGCCGCGCAAGCCGAGATCCCAGCAACCCAGGAGACTGGAATGGAGCTGAAGCAGGTTGGACTGGGTGACCGACTTGTGGCAGAGCGACGGCACCCGGAGAACATCCTGCAGCCGCGCCGCCGTGACCGCCGCGTCGCGGCCTACGGTCGCCCCCGGGTTGTCGGGAACATCGAACAGGTCCGCCCCGGAGCGGGCGATCTCCTCCGCGTTCTTGCAGAGCGAAGTTAGATCCGCGTTCCGGTCGGCCCGTATCTCCACGCTGATCAGAAAACGGTCCGAGCGGATCCGCTCGCGGATCGGATTTGGCCGTATTGTCCTTTCCGGCCGCGTGTCCGCCGCCGGAACCCCTCTCCCCTCGATGACGGCCTTCATGCCGACGGACCGCCCCGCCAGCAGGGGGGCGATTTCCCGGATGTGCCCGGGGGTCGTCCCGCAACAGCCGCCGATCACGGAAACCCCCAGGTCGGCCAGCCCCGCGGCGACCGACACGAAATCCCCGGGGGTAAATTCATAGGTCACCAGTCCGCGATCGATGCGGGGATTGCCGGCATTGGGCGACGCCGTCAACGGGAGGCGGGTTCTGGCCGCCAGGTAAGCCGCCACTTCCAGGATGTCCCGGGGATGCTGGCAGTTGGCCCCCACGGCCGCCGCCCCCGCCGCTTCCGCCTCGGCGAGAAGGACATCGATGGCGCTCCAGCGGTTCTGTCCGCGGCCCGTGTGTCCGACCTGGAAGATCACGGGCCGTCCGGTGGTGGCGGCG
Source organism: Syntrophaceae bacterium (assembly GCA_041310125.1). Classification (GTDB taxonomy): domain Bacteria; phylum Desulfobacterota; class Syntrophia; order Syntrophales; family UBA5619; genus JAKAFS01. The sequence continues at coordinate 12,909 of JBFYYH010000081.1, forward strand.
GCGCACAGAGCCGCGCGCGCCTCCCGGGGATCGATGAAGGTCTCCAACAGGATCGCGTCCGCCGCAACAAGGGCCGAACATTGGGCGGCATACGCGTCGAGGAGACGCTCCTCCGGATAATCCTCGTGGCGAAGACCGAGGGAGAGAGGCCCGACGGAGGCCCAGACCTGGCAGGCTTCTCCCGCCGCCTCCCGGGCCAGGGCCACCCCGGCTTCGTTGATCTCCCGGCAGAGGGCTGTCGACGCGATTTCCTCGAGAAGGAGCGGGTTCGCCGCGAAGGTGTTCGTCACCAGGATCCGGGATCCCGCCTCGCGGTAGGCGCGATGCAGGGAGGAAACCGCTTCCGGCCGGCGCAGGTTCAAAAGTTCCACCGGTTCGCCCGACGGCTCCTGGCCGCGGCGCAGAACCGTACCCACGGCCCCGCTGCCGATCAGGATCTTCTCGCCCAGCTCCGGCAGGTTTCCCGACAAAACGGCCTCCCCACTCATCACTTTCTCATGACCCGTCGCCAGCGCCTTGCGATACAAAGCCGTCACTCATGGCGCTTGCCGGTGAGCCGATCGATGTCGATCCGGATCACCTCCGTTTTCGCGAGGCTCTCGTCCGGGTAGGTGAAGGGCCCCTTTGCGCCGTAATGGGACATGATCCGGTCGAGCCCCCGGCGCTTCTCTTCGGGATCCGACAGAAACACGGCCCGGCCGAAACCGATGACGCTCTCGTAGCGGGCGCTCCATCCGCACGCCGCCGGCCCCGTTTTGATCTCCCGGAGGAGATCCATCTCGAAGCAGACCCGGTTGTTCCTGCGGAGGATGTCGAGCTTGAGCCCCTCCCCGGCGCAGTGAAGGTAGAGACACTGCCCCCCCAGACCGAAGTTCATCGGCACGACGTAGGGCATCCCGTCGTCCGCAAGACCGAGGCGGCAGACGGCGGCCTCCTCCATGATCGCCCGGATGGCGATCGGGTCCCCGATTTCGCGGTTCGCTTTCCTCATCGAGCCTCCTTTTCGGTCCGATGGCCGGCCTGCTCGGCATTATAGGGTACTTGTCCCCGGACTCAAAGAGTTTCCTGGAAAATCGCCGCAGCGACTGCCGCTTTTGGGCCGAAACCGTCCCCTGGAGGATTTCAAAGGGGAGGTCGGGACGTCTGTCCCGAGGCAGGCGGAATTGCGAGTTCCTCCGCCCTCCGGACCTCGTCGAGAAGCCGCATGACCCGGTCCAGGTCCTTCCGGAACCGGATGGGTTTCCCGCTGGAATCCCGGACGTTGGTCTGCGTGCAGCTGTCTATTCCTGCGGGTCCGGTCTTTTCAATGGCATCGAACACATTCTCCGGAGAGATGCCTCCGGCGAGGAACACGGGGATGCGGCTCGCCTCCACGAGGGCGGCGGCGATCCCCCAGTCGCAGACCTCCCCCGTGATGCCGACGTAGCCGTCCACGGGCTGGACCGCAACCGTCTTCCGGACACCGCGCAGGGTGTCGGTCATGAAAAAATCGCTGCCGGGTTCGAGGAGGCGGGCGATCTCCAGGACCGCCTCCCGGAGGGGCGCCGGATCCTCCAGGCCGGGTTCGGGGACGGGGATGGTCCGGATGATCCCGATCGGGGGAAATTCCTTTTTCACGCGCTGCTGGATGCGGATCAGTTCCGCGCAAACCTCTGCGCGCAGATTTCCCTTCTTCGGGTCCAGGGGGATGAGCTCGCAGAAATGAACGAAATCGGGCTCATAGTAGTCCAGGGCGCGAAGGATGCCGTCGGTTTTTGCCATGAGCGGGATCAGGCTGCTCCGGGACTGAGACTGCCGGACCAGGCGGACGACCTCCCGGATGGCGGGGACCTTCCACCCGTCCGGAGAGAGGAGGACGCTCCCGATATGGTCCACCCCCATCTCGATGAGCCGCTCCGCCTCTCGCGGCTCGCGGATTTCGTAAAGCTGGACGATGATTCGCTTCATGGCCCCTTTTCTCTCCCAACCGCCGCCCGGCACCGGAACGCTCCCCGGGTCCGCTGGAAGATTCCGGACCGGGAAGGACGAAAAAGCCTCATCCGGCGTTTTGTGTACGGGATTTTCCGGCTGGCTGGAGGTGCGTCAATCGTAATCCATGGGGAGCCGGTACTCCTTCTCTTCGAACAGATGCAGGCAGGCATCCACGACTTCCGGATCGTAGCGAATGCCCCGGAAACCCTTGATGTCGTATAGAGCCACCTCGATTCCCCGAGCCGGCCTGTAGGAGCGGGGAGAGGCGATCGCATCCACCACGTCGGCAACCGCCAGAATCCGCGACTCCAGCATCAGGCTCTCTCCCCGGATCCCGTCCGGATACCCCGAACCGTCGAGCCGCTCGTGGTGTTCCAGGACCATTCTCGCGACCGGCCAGGGGAAGGGGATATCCTGCAGGATCTCGACCCCGGAGCGGACATGGGTGATCAGGAGCTGCTGTTCGGTCCCCGTCAGCCTCGTGGGCTTGAGGAGAAGCTCTGTCGGGATGGACACCTTTCCGATGTCGTGCAGCAACCCCCCGATGCGGAGGCCATCCAACCGCGCGGAGGAGAGATGCATCTCCCTGCCGGTGGCGCAGGCCAGATTGGCAACCCTGAACTGGTGTCCTTTCTTGAGGGGATCCCTCTCTTCGACGACCCCCGCAGCGGTCTCGGCCGTCTTCACGAGACGCCAGTACCCCTCCTGCGTCTCTTTCAGATCCTCACGGGACGGCCTGGACCCCGGAGCGGAAATCCGGATTTTTGCGAGCAACTTCCGCATCTCCCCCAGCCGGTCCATCAGCTCCCGCTTCGTGCCGTCTTCACCGTTCATTTTGCCCCCCCCGTTCGCGAAAGCGAAATCCTTCCTGGCACACGTCCCTTCCGCCCATCGGCCGTCTCCCCGTAAAATCCCGGACTCCGCAGCTTTCGCTTTCTTCCCTTGGCGAAGGCGATTTTAAGGCTTCATCAGGGAAAAGACAAGGAGCAAACGGAAGAAAAAATCCCGAAGGCCGGAAGGGCTGACCGGTCGGGAAGATACGGCTCAGGCGGTTTGAGTGGGCAAAGGCCGTTCAGAAGAGGAGCGGGGATCGAAAAAAAGGGCCGCCGTCCGTCAAACCTGGACCGGTCGGCGGCCCCGGGGGGGGCCGTCATTTCTTGCCGGCCATATCTTCATAAAGGTTGCGCTGGTCGATCACCCGCTTGGCCTTGAACTCCGTTCTTTCCAGGGTGCCCGGCTCCAGAAGCTGGACGACGGACCGCAGGCCGCGCGCCTTGAGTTCCCG
>JBFYYH010000082.1:0-6891 GCA_041310125.1 Syntrophaceae bacterium
AAGATGGACATCCGGAAGGCCCGGCGGGTCCTTGACGAGGATCACTACGGCCTGGAGAAGGCCAAAAAAAGGATCATCGAGTACCTGGCCGTCCGCAAGCTAAAGCCCGACGCGAAGGGGCCGATCCTCTGCTTCGCCGGCCCTCCGGGGACGGGGAAGACCTCGCTCGGCCATTCCATCGGCCGCGCCCTGGGAAGGAAGTTCATCCGCATCTCCCTGGGCGGCGTCCGCGACGAGGCGGAGATCCGCGGCCACCGCCGCACCTACGTGGGGGCGCTCCCCGGGCGGATCCTCCAGGGGATCCGGCGGGCGGAGTCGAACAACCCCGTCTTCATGCTCGACGAGATCGACAAGGTGGGAAGCGATTTCCGCGGCGACCCCTCCTCGGCGCTCCTGGAGGTGCTCGACCCGGAGCAGAACTTCTCCTTCTCGGACCACTACCTCGATGTCCCGTTCGACCTGTCGAAGGTAATGTTCATCACGACGGCCAACATCCTGGAGACAATCCCCCCGGCGCTCCGCGACCGGCTGGAGGTGATCGAGCTGCCCGGCTACACGATCGACGAGAAGATCCGGATCGCCCAGCGCTACCTGATCCCGAGACAGAGGGGGGAGAACGGCCTCGAACCCGGACAGATCCGCTTCACGAAGAGCGCGATCAGCCGGATCGTCACCGGCTACACGCGGGAGGCGGGGGTCCGGAACCTTGAACGGGAGATCGCCGCCGTGTGCCGCGGCGTGGCGAGCCAGATCGCCGAGGGAACGGTCGAGAGGGCCGCCATCACGCCGAAGGACCTCCACCGCTTCCTGGGGCCCGTCCGGATCACCTCCGAGGCCGCCGCCCGGACCGCGAAGCCCGGGGTCGTCATGGGGCTTGCCTGGACGCCGACCGGCGGGGACCTGCTCTTCGTCGAGGCAACCGCGATGAAGGGGAAAGGGGGCCTGACCCTGACCGGCCAGCTCGGCGACGTGATGAAGGAGTCTGCCCAGGCGGCGCTGAGCTTCATCCGTGCCAACTCCGAGGAACTCGGGATCGCCAGGGACTTCTTCGAGGGGACGGACCTCCACATCCACGTCCCCTCAGGCGCGATCCCCAAGGATGGACCGTCGGCGGGTGTGACGATGCTCACCGCCCTGACCTCGCTCCTGACGAACCGGACGGTGAAGAAGGACCTCGCCATGACCGGCGAGATTACGCTCCGCGGCCTGGTCCTGCCTGTCGGCGGGATCAAGGAGAAGGTCCTCGCCGCCCACCGCGCAGGCGTCAAAACGATCCTCATGCCGCGCTGGAACGAGAAGGATCTGGAGGATGTCCCGACGAAGGTGAAGAGAGAGATCGCCTTCCACTTCGTGGACGAGATGCTGGAGGTGCTCAAACTCGCCCTGGACAAGATACCGCCCCGCGTTGACTGATCAGCGGATAGCACCTTTAATCAACACCGTCCCGCCAGAGGCGAGGGTGGCGTTGATCATGCGTGTGCTTCTGCATTTACGCGAAGGATCGTTTGAACAGTTCGGAGATGGCCTTCCTGCCGCTTTCTTCGAGAAAACGTGTCCCTGTTCCTGTGAAATGAGCGTGGCTGATGATTGGCCCGTCTCCGCTCTTGTATTCAATCCAATCCACTTTGTTCCAGCTGAACCAACTATTGCGTTTCTGATCGAAGACGCATAACGGCTTATTGCACAACTTGGCAAACTCGGCACCCCATCCGGTGCCGCCCTTTACGGTCTTGTCCGCCAGGATTTCGCCAATCACGTAAATTTCCTGCCCGCTGTTCACCTGATACCAGATACTTTGCAGCACTTTCCTGATGGTGGGGCTCTCCGTATACGGGCGATTCATCAGTCGCGAAACGTATTCCAGGCTGACATCGCCATTTTTCAGTTCTTCGGGATTAAGAACACGCAGACCCCGATGGCGCAAGATATTGTGTCCTTCAAAGGAAAAATTGACTTCCGCAATGCCCAAACGCTCCGCGTTGGCCCCAAATTCAGCTTCCGCCCCCTGAATACCGCCGCTAAACAAAATGACATCTTCCTTACGCATCTTTATTCCTTTCTGGTATGGCTGCACCATCCGGCAAAGTGTTCTCCCCAACATCGGCCTTCCGCTGTTTCGCTAAGGAGCGCGCTTCTTTTCTTATAGGTGATGATCCTTAACATTTCAACGGGAAAGTGGTATGGAAACCTATCCTGTCTCCAAGGAGGTGCTTCCCTGAAAAAGAGAACCGCCATCATTTTTCTGGTCCTGCTCATGGGCGTCGGCCTCTTCGTCTACTGCGGACAGAGAAAAGCCCGGCAGGGAGAACTCTTCTACTCCGGAACCATCGAGGCCACGCAGACCCGTTTGGCCTTCCAGGTCGGCGGGAGGGTGGCGGCGGTGACCGCCCGCGAAGGACAGTCCGTCGCAAAGGATCAGCTCCTCGCCGAACTGGACCCCGCCGAGTTCCGTTCCCGCATCGAACAGGCCGAGGCCAACCTCGACAAGGCAATCCGGACCCGGGAACAGGCGGAAGCGCTGCTGCGGGTCTACGAAAAGGCCATCCCCGCCGAGGTTGAACGGGCCGAGGCGGGCGTTCGCGCCCTGAGATCGCAGTTGGAAGAGCTCAAGGCCGGCAGCCGGGCGCAGGAAATCTCCCGCGCGGAACAGGCGGTGCAGTCCGCCTCCGCCGTTCTGGAGGACGCGAAGAAGAACGCGGACCGCTATGAGAGCCTCTTCGGCAAGGGGACCATCTCGGAGAGGGAGAGGGACGCCATCCGCCTCCGCTACGACACAGCGCTCCGGGAGTACGAGCGGATCCGGGAGGCCCGCGATCTCGTCCGCGAGGGGAGCCGCGTGGAGACAATCCGCACAGCCGAGGCGAGGCTCTCCGAGGGGGAGGCCTTCCTGAAGCAGGCCCGGAGCAACCTGACCCGGATCGAGGCAGCGAAAAAGGACATGGAGGCCGCCCGATCCCTGGTGTCGGCGGCCAGGGCCGCCCTGGACCAGACCCGGGTTCAGCTCGCCTACACGCAGTTGAAGTCGCCCGGCGCCGGCATCGTCACCAGCCGGAACGTGGAGCCGGGGGAGGTGGTCACGCCGGGCCGCGAGGTCCTGACCCTCTCCGACCTCTCCGCGGTCGACCTGAAGATTTTCGTCGACGAGACCGAGATCGGCAAGGTCAAGCCGGGCCAGAAGGCGGAAGTCCGTGTGGACAGCCTGCCGGACAAGACCTTCGCCGGCGCGGTCAGCTTCATCTCCCCCGAGGGGGAATTCACCCCGAAGATCATCCAGACCCAGAAGGAACGGGTGAAGCTGGTCTACCTGGTCAAGGTGTCCATCCCCAACCCGGCCCTGGAGCTGAAGTCAGGAATGCCTGCCGATGCCTGGTTGCGCTGATCCGAAGCCTGACCGGGGGCAGACCGGAGGGGGGAAGGATGAATGACGTCTTCCCCCATTCCGCTTGAGGCCGTGCACCGATGGAACCGATGAATGGAGAACAGGCAAGCGTCTCGGCAGCGGCGCCCTTCCTCCGGATGGAAAAGGTCTCCTGCCGGTTCGGGGCAACCGAGGCGGTCCGCGGGGTCTCGATCGAGGTCGGCCGGGGGACGATCTTCAGCCTGGTCGGCTCCGACGGGGCGGGAAAATCCACCCTCCTCAGGATGGCGGCGACGATGCTCCGGCCCGCCGAAGGCCGGATCACGATCGGCGGCCTGGACGCGGTTTCCGACAGGGCGGCCGTCAAGTCCCTGATCGGCTACATGCCCCAGCGCTTCGGCCTCTACCAGGACCTGACGGTCGAGGAGAACATCGATTTCTTCATGAACATCTTCCGGATCGGCGGGGCGGAGAGGAAGGCAAGAAAAGCCCTCTACCTGGGCTTCTCCAACCTCCTCCCCTTCACGGATAGGGCGGCGGGGAATCTCTCGGGGGGGATGAAACAGAAGCTGGGGCTGGCCTGCGTGCTCGTCCATGAACCGAAGCTCCTGATCCTCGACGAGCCGACCAACGGCGTCGATCCGGTCTCGCGCCGCGAGTTCTGGGAGATCCTGGACAGGATGCGGGCGCGAGGGATGACCATCCTCGTCTCCACGGCCTACCTCGACGAAGGGGAGCGGTGCGACCGGGTGGGTCTGATGCACCGGGCGGCGCTCCTGGAAACCGGTTCCCCGGAGGAGATCCGCTCCGGTCTCGCAAGCCTGGAGGAGGCGATCATCCGGCGGATTCAGGAGGCGGACGGCGAGTTGGCGCATGACACCTTCAAGTTCTGATCCAACCCTCGCCCCGGCCATCGAGGTCCGGGAGCTGGAAAAGCGCTTCGGGGACTTCGTCGCCGTGGACCGGATCTCCTTCGAGGTCCGCCCGGGCGAGATCTTCGGCTTTCTCGGCTCCAACGGATCAGGAAAATCGACGACGATCCGGATGCTCTGCGGGATCCTCTCCCCCACCTCGGGCGAGGGAAGGGTCGCAGGGTTCGACATCGTCACGGAGGCCGAAGAGGTCAAGCACGCGATCGGCTACATGTCCCAGAAGTTCTCCCTCTACGAGGACCTGACCCCGGCGGAGAACCTCCGCTTCTACCTCGGGGTGTACAGCGTGCCCGAGAGGCAATGGGCGGAGCGCAGCGAATGGGTGCTCGATATGACGAGGCTCTCCGAGGCGAGGAACCGCATGACCCGCGAGCTTCCGCCGGGATGGCGCCAGCGGCTTGCCCTGGGGTGCGCACTGCTCCACCGGCCCCGGATCCTCTTTCTCGACGAGCCGACCTCGGGGGTCGACCCGATCACCCGGCGCCACTTCTGGTCCTTCATCGGGCGGCTGGCCGGGGAGGGGATCACCGTCTTCGTTACGACGCACTACATGGACGAGGCGCGCCACTGCGGGCGGATCGTGATGATCAACGAAGGAAGGATCGTCGCCGCGGGGAGCCCGGAGGAGATCGTCCGGAGCGCCTGTCCGGGCAAACCGGAAGCGGACCTCGACGACGCCTTCGTCTCGCTGATGTCCGGAAGGAGCTGCGCGGCATGAGGAAAGACACCAAAGCCGCAGGGGTCGTTCCGACCGGCGGACTATGGAGCGGAGGGGCGCGGTGAGTCTGCGAAACATCCGGGCGATCGCCAGGAAGGAGATCTACCATCTGCTGCGGGACTTCCGGAGCCTCTACCTCGCCTTCGCCATCCCGCTGCTGCTGATCCTCCTCTTCGGCTACGCGCTCAGCCTCGACGTGGAGCACATCGGGACGGTCGCTGTCGACCATGACCGGACCAACCTGAGCCGGGACTTCCTCCGCGGCCTCGGCGCTTCCCCCTACTTCCGGATCACGGAGCACCTCGCCGACGCGGCGGCCGTCACCGACGCACTCGACCGCGGCCGGGCGACGATGGGGGTGATCATCCCGGCCGGATGGAGCGCAGATCTCCGTGCGGACCGGGAGACCACCATTCAGGTCCTCCTGGACGGGAGCGATCCGAATTTTGCCGGGATCGCCCGGGCCTACATCTCCGGTTTCATCGAAAGCCGGAACCGGAAGCTCCTGACGGATTACCTCGACCGCCAGGGTCTGGAGACGATCCGCCCCCCGGTGGAGGGACGGATCCGGGTCTGGTTCAACGAGGACCTGCAGAGCCGGAACTTCATCGTCCCGGGGATCATCGCGATCATCATCATGATCGTCGGGGCGATGCTGACCTCTCTCGTCGTCGCCCGGGAATACGAGAACGGGACGATGGAGACGATCCGCTCGCTCCCCATCAACGCGGGGGAGTTCCTGACGGGCAAGGCGATCCCCTATTTCCTGATCGCCCTCGCGGATGTCCTGATCGCCGTGCTCATGGGACAGCTCCTTTTCGGCGTCGTGATGAAGGCGAGCTTCTGGCTGATGATCCTGGCCTCCTCCCTCTACATCCTGGTCGCCCTGACGCTGGGGCTGCTGATTTCCTCGGTCACGAAGTCCCAGATGGTCGCCAACCAGATGGCCGTCCTGATCACCTACCTCCCGTCCCTGCTGCTGTCGAACTTCGTCTTTCCGATCGTCAACATGCCGAAGGCCCTCCAGGCGGTCACCTACCTTGTTCCGGCGACCTACTACATCGACGTCCTCTCGGGGATCTATCTCCGCGACCTGGGGCTGGCCCGGCTCTGGCCCGACCTCGCGGTCCTGGCGGGAATGTTTCTCGTTCTTGCGGCCGCCAACTGCCTCGTTCTGAAACGGGAGGGCCTCTAAGATGAGCTGGCTGCGCATCCGGGAAATGGTCCGCAAGGAGTTCATCCAGCTCTTCCGCGACAGGAGGAGCCGCCCGATCCTCATCCTCGCCCCGCTGATCCAGCTCCTCGTCTTCGGCTACGTCGTGAACTACGACATCAAGGAGATCCGCGTCGCCCTGATCGACCAGTCCTTGACGAGGGAAAGCCGGATGCTGGCCGACGCCTTCAGCGCCAACCGGATCTTCCGGATCACCCACTTCCTCGCGGATCATCGCGGGATGGAGAACCTTTTCCTGGGGGGAAAGGTCGATCTCGGGATCAAGATCCCCCCCGATTTCAGCAGCCGGATCCGCCGCGGGGATACGGCTTCCGTCCAGATCCTGGCGGACGGCAGCATGAGCAACATGGCCTCGGTCCGGATCGCCTACACGACGATGATCCTCGACCGCCTGAACGGCCAACTGGTCCGGGAGCTCTACGGGCGGGAACTCCAGTACGGGAAGATCGACGGCCGGATCCGGACCTGGTACAACCCGAACCTCGACAGCCAGCACTTTTTCGTCCCGGGGATTGTGGCCTTTGTGATCATGCTGATCTCCCTGCTCCTGACCTCGATCGCCATCATCAAGGAGCGGGAGGCGGGGACCATGGAGCAGCTCATCGTGACGCCGCTCCGGCCGATCGAGCTGATCATCGGCAAGACGATC
>JBFYYH010000083.1:0-3226 GCA_041310125.1 Syntrophaceae bacterium
CCGCCCCCTTTTTTCCCCTATAGTCCCGATGCTTTTTTGAACCGATTTCTTGACGGTCTCAGGGCAAGCGCCCGCACCTGGAAGGGTGACGGACCGGGCGCTCAGGTCAAAAGGGGCGAGACGCAAACCGCTGTACGCCAAAAGGTCGAAGGAGGGGGTTCGCCGCTTCCGGACTTTTTGCGAAGCCGTCATTTCATGCAAGGAGGAAACGATGAGGATCATTCTGTTGGGGGCGCCGGGCGCCGGGAAGGGAACTGTGGCCAAAGGGCTCATGGAGGCGGACGGCTCCGTCCAGATCTCGACGGGGGACATCCTCCGCGCGGCCGTCAAGGAAGGAACCGAACTGGGGAAGGAGGCCAAGGGGCACATGGACCGCGGGGACCTCGTCCCCGATTTGCTGATCCTGAAGATGATGGAGGTCCGCCTTCGGGAGGAGGACTGTGCGAAGGGTTTCATCCTCGACGGATTCCCCCGGACGATCCCCCAGGCGGAGGCCCTGAAGGCGCTTCTCGCGAAGCTCCAGATCCGCCTCGATGGCGTTGTCAACCTCGACGTCCCGCGCGAGGTGATCCTCGACCGGCTGACGACCCGGAGGACCTGCTCCAACCCCGACTGCCAGGAGATCTACAACGTCAAGAGCAACCCGCCGCTGCCGGACGGCGCGTGCAGAAAGTGCGGGAGTCCGACCGTTCAGCGGGCCGACGAAACGGAGGAGGCGATCCTGAACCGGCTGGAGACCTACAACCGGAAGACGGCCCCGCTGATCGGGTTCTACCAGCAGGAGGGGGTGCTCCGGAGTTTCGCCTCCTTGAGCAGCAAGGAAACGGTTGCGGAGATCCTCAAGGCCCTCCGTCGATGATCGATTACGAGAAGGAACTCAATCCGGAACAGCGCCGGGTGGTGATGGAGGAGTCGGGCCCGCTCCTCGTCATTGCCGGGGCGGGGAGCGGCAAGACGCGGACGCTGACCTACCGCGTTGCCCGTCTGGTCGAGAAGGGGGTCCCGCCGGAGAGGATCCTCCTGGCCACCTTCACGAACAAGGCCGCCCGCTCCATGCTTTCCAGGGTCTCTTCGCTCATCGGCCGGGAGATCGGCGGCCTCTGGGGGGGGACCTTCCACCGCTGCGCCCATCTGACCCTCCGGGCCCACGCCGACCGCCTCGGGTATGAACGCAATTTTTCGATCCTCGACAGCGAGGACGCCCGCCAGCTCCTCAACGCCTGCATCGCGGAGTGCGGCCTGGCCGAAAAGAGCGAAAAGTTCCCGCGGGGAGAGGTGGTGGGGGAGATGGTCAGCCTCTCCGTGAATACGGAGGCGCCCCTCGAGGAGGTGATCGAAAACCGCTACCCCTTCTTTCTGCACCGGTCGGAGGAGATCGCGGCGGTGGCCGCGCGCTACCGGGAGCGGAAGAGGGCGCTCAACGGGATGGATTTCGACGATCTCCTGTTCAACTGGCGCGAACTCCTGCTGCGCTTCCCCGAGATCTGCGAGGCGTACGCCGGCCGGTTCCTGCATGTCCTCGTGGACGAGTACCAGGACACGAACCGCATCCAGGCGGAGATCATGGATCGGATCGCCTCCCGCCACCGCAACCTGATGGTCGTCGGCGACGATTCGCAGAGCATCTACTCCTTCCGCGGGGCGAATTTCGAGAACATCATGCGCTTTCCGGAGCGGTACCCGGACTGCCGGATCTTCAAGCTGGAGACGAACTACCGGAGCACGCCGGAGATCCTCCGCCTGGCGAATCTCTGCATCGAGAACAACGAAAACCAGTTCCAGAAGACCTTGAAGGCGGTCCGCGAAGGGGGAATCCGCCCGGTTCTCGCCCCGGCGAGAAACGTCCTCCAGCAGGCGGACTTCGTCGCCCAGCGGATCCTCGAAATCCACCGCAGCGGGGTCCCGCTCGGCGAAATCGCGGTCCTCTACCGCGCCCATTACCATTCGATGGAGGTCCAGATGGAGATGACCCGCCGGGGCATCCCCTTCGAGATCCGCTCCGGCATCCGCTTCTTCGAACAGGCCCACATCAAGGATGTGACCGGCTACCTCCGGATCCTCGTGAACCCCCTCGATGAAATGGCCTGGCGGCGTGTTCTGGCACTCTACGGGAAGATCGGCAAGGTCACGGCGGAGAAGGTCTGGCGGTTCGTTGCCGCCCAGCCCGATCCGCGGGCGGCGATCCAGTCGGAGGCGTTCACAAAGAGCGCCACGCGCACGGCGATCGAGGGCCTTACCCGCTTTCAGGAAACCTTCCGCCTCCTCCAGGAGTCCGCCGATTCAGGCCCCGTCGAGCTGATCGACGCGGTCCTCCGAAACGGGTACAGCGACCTCCTCCGGCAGAGGTACAGCGACGCCGCCTCCCGGGAAGAGGACCTGGTCCAGCTCGCCGGATTTTCCACCCGCTTCGGATCGCTGGCGGACTTTCTCAGCGAGCTGGCGCTCCTGACCAACATGGCCGAAGAGGGCTCCGGGGACGAGGCGACGGGGGAGCGCGTGGTCCTTTCCTCGATCCACCAGGCGAAGGGGCTGGAATGGACGGCGGTCCTGATGATCTGGTGCTGCGAAGGGAGGATGCCCCTGGCCCGCGCCCTGAAGGAGCCGGGAGGGGAAGAGGAGGAGCGGAGGCTTTTCTATGTGGCGACGACCCGGGCAAAGGACGAGCTGTACCTCTGCTATCCCCTGACCGACTATTCGCGCGGGATGGGACAACTCCCCGTGACTCCCTCCCGCTTCATCCTGGAGCTGTCGCCCGGCTCTTCCCGCTCCAAGGACCGCCCCTACGAGCAGTGGATGATCGACGGGGATTGAGCGCTCAGATCCAGCGGTCCCGCTTGGATTTGGCCTCGTACTCCTCGCGGAGCGCGATCTGGGTCGCCTCGGCGATGTCCTCCACCCGTTTCACCCAATCCTCGAACTTGATGTCCACCCCGAAGAACCCCACCATCTCGTCCTTCTCGTCCGCGATCGGGGAGGAGACCGTGATGCACAGCGCCCCGGTCATCTTCGAGATGTAGAAGTTGGTCACGTGGATCTTGCCGGTCTGGAGGGGCCGGATAAACCACTCGCGGTCCGACTGATCGGTCCCTACGCCGTAGTTCTCGTACTTGGCGCGATCGGCGATGTTGGTGATGTTCCGGGTTGTCTTTCGCCCGTTCATGTCGACGACATAGGCAAACTGGATGGAGGGGTTCTCCTCGATGAACTGCTGCATCACCGGCTCCTG